>DATBHW010000080.1 GCA_036557285.1 Ktedonobacterales bacterium | reverse complement strand
GGCACTCGACAACCAAATAGCCAGAATCTTTCGGGGTGTAGCGCAGTCGGCTAGCGCGCAGCGTTCGGGACGCTGAGGTCGGAGGTTCAAGTCCTCTCACCCCGACCAGATGACCCCCGCGCCTTCCTGGCAGCGATAGGTGGGTTGGATCAAGCGATGATACAGGAGCATCTCATGGAAACGAATGAGACGATCACACAGAGCCTGCTTACTGGCTCGTGTGACGGTCTTGTTCCGCTCGCGTCCCGATTGCGAGCGACCTGTGAGATGCCTTTTGTCATAGATCGCTGGTCAGGCCCTATCTATCCACGCGGTCGTTGTAGACGGCGCTAGGCAGAGCAAACGGCGCGGTGGCTCTTTCTTGCCCCGCTGAACCTTCGCCTCTCTGCCGTCGGCTCTGATGATAGGTCTCGAACGGCCAGAGGACAGAGAGGAAGGGTGTCATCACATGGCAGTGCTGGTTCTTAATGCGGCCCTGCAACCCCTCTCCGTAATCCCGGAGAGACGCCTGGTTGTCTTGCTCTCCAAACATAAAGTAGCCTTTGTGGATGAGCGGGTGCGGCGGCTGATTGAAGAGGCAATCAATGCAAGGCGTCTGAGTGTAGACGAGCCAGTCATTGTGCAGTTACTGGCAAATGTGCGCGTTCCCCGTATGGTTCTGCGCCCAACACGCGCAAATATCCTGCTACGTGACGAGGAAACGTGCCAGTATTGTGGTAAGCACTCGCGTGATCTCACGCTGGATCATGTCGTGCCTCGTTCACGAGGGGGCCAGAGCACCTGGGAGAACCTGGTGGCTTGCTGTCGGGCATGCAATGGCCGCAAAGGCAATCGCTTGCTCAAAGATGTGGGGATGCGACTGATCCACCAGCCGCGCCCTCTGGCGCAGGAATACGCGGGGTTCTTTCTGCTGCGCTACCCGAAGCTGCGCGAAGCATATGAGAGCTTCCTCACCAGCGCCCAGGTAGTGAAGGCAGCGTCGGCCTGATACGCCACGGTTTTTCTGGCGAGCCTTCGCTTGATGGCAGGGGTTTCGTCTCTCTTTCGCCCGATGAGCTACTGTATTCACTTGTTCGGCAGTGAAGCAGGGGGACAAGAGAGCCAGCGCGCTCCTGCCATCGGCATCTTTTCATTGCCGGTGGTCGGCTCAGATTCTTTGCTTCAGTTGGAGAACCTTTTAAGGCGCTCGAACGTTTGAGTAGAGAGAGGCAAGATGGGGTGGGCGGACAATGCAGTCCCGGAAAAGGCGAGGTAGCAACGTGTCTGTAATGTCAAAGCGTTTCCTCTGTTTGCATGGGCATTTCTATCAGCCTCCGCGCGAAGACCCTTTTACCGGCCAGATACCCGCAGAGCCAGGGGCCAGACCTTACGCCAATTTCAACGAGAAGATCATGGCGGAGTGCTATCGCCCCAATGCTGAAGCAGGCAATTTCGAGTATATCAGCTATGATCTGGGGCCAACGCTGGCAGGCTGGATAGAAACCTCTGCGCCCGATGTCTACGCGCGCATTATTGAGGCAGACCGCCGCAATGTGCAGCGAACGGGATATGGCAACGCGCTGGCTCAGGCATATAACCATACTATTTTGCCTCTGGCGACAATGCGAGATAAGCGGACCCAGGCTGCCTGGGGCGTGGCCGATTTTCAGCATCGCTTTGGCCGCGCGCCTGAAGGCATGTGGCTGGCCGAGACGGCGGTTGATCTGGCGAGCCTGGAAGCCCTGGCCGAGAGAGGCATCAAATATACGGTGCTGGCGCCCTGGCAGGCTTCAGAGGGGATTGACGTGACTGAACCTTATCTGGTTCGTCTGCCCAGCGGGCGCTCTATGACTGTGTTCTTCTACAATGCGCCTCTTTCGGGTGGGGTTTCTTTTGAGTGGGATATGACCAATAATGCTGATCTCTTCGCGGCAAGTTATTTGCCCCACCATCTGAACCGCTGGAAGGAAGAACATGGTGAGCCTCAGTTGATTACGGTGGCGACTGATGGAGAGTTGTATGGGCATCATAAGCCCTGGCGCGATCAATTCCTGGCGCATCTGGTGCGCAAGGGCGCGCCCGCTTACGGCTTTGAGGTCTGTTCGCTCAGCGCCTATTTCCACCGCTTTCCGGCGCGGCGCGAGGTGCGCCTGCAAACCCCTAGTTCCTGGAGCTGCCATCACGGCATTTTGCGCTGGGGGGATGGCTGCGGATGTACCGAGGGCGATTCCCGTTGGAAGCCAGCCCTCCGGCGGGCGCTGAGGCGCGTGGGCGAGCGCGGGGATGGTTTGTTTGAGGAGGAACTGGCGCAGACCATCGCCGACCCCTGGGCCGCGCGCAATGATTATCTGGCTCTTCGCCAGGGCTGGATGGCTCCAGAAGCCTTTTGGGAGCGGCATGGCAAAAAAGGTCATGCTTTCTGGCGCAAACAAAGCAATAAGGGGCGCTCGCCAAGAGATGAAGATGCGCTTCAGAGAACGATGCTTCTGCTGGAAGCGCAGTTTTACCAGCAGCGGATGTATACCAGCTGCGGCTTCTTCTTTGAAGACCTGGATCGCCTTGAACCGCGCAATGATATTGCTTTTGCCCGCCGGGCGATCAGCCTGTACTGGCAGGCTGCGCACATTGATTTGCAGAGCGGGTTCCTGGTTGATCTGGCAGAAGCTCGAAGCTGGAGGACGGGCCTGACCGGCGCTGATCTCTACCAGCAGCTTCCAGCAGTAGGCAGCGATCTTTTGCCAGCCACAGCGCAAGAGGCAGCGGCCAGCGCCGATTCAGCGGCGTAAAGCCCGCTGCGCTTCACATTCGGTCTCCTCCCCCTTTGCCTTCTTTTGCCAGCGATATGTTATGATGCAGGAGGGAACCCTGGCGCAGCCTGGCGAAAGCCGATCACGGCGCTGCGCTAAAGGAGAGGGCTGGCAGGCGCATGCGCATTGATGTCTTTACCTTGTTTCCAGGGATGTTTCGTGGGCCGTTTGAGGAAAGCATCCTCAAGCGAGCGCAGGAACAGGGGCTGCTTTCCCTGGCGCTGCATAATATCCGCGACGCCGCCACCGATAAGCACCATATTGTGGATGATTATCCCTACGGTGGCGGCGCGGGCATGGTCATGAAAGCCGAGCCGGTCTTTGCCGCAGTGGAGGCGGTTTACCAGGGCGGCCCCATCATTCTGCTAACACCCCAGGGCCGCCTCTTTACTCAGACGGATGCCCAGAGATTGGCGCAAGAGCCACGCCTGACCCTGATCTGTGGGCATTACGAGGGTATGGACGAGCGTATCCACGCCCACCTTGCTACCGATGAACTCTCCATTGGGGATTATGTCTTGACTGGTGGCGAACTGGCGGCAATGGTGGTCATTGATGCCGTCAGCCGTCTGGTTCCAGGTGTCCTGGGCGCGCCAGCTTCAGCGGTGGAAGAATCGCATAGCAGCGGGTTGCTGGAGTATCCGCACTATACGCGCCCGCCGGACTTTCGCGGCTGGCCGGTTCCGCCCATCCTGCTCAGCGGCAATCATGGGGCTATCGCTCGCTGGCGGCGCAAAGAGGCGCTGCGACGGACCCGCGCCCGCCGCCCCGATGTGCTGGCAAAAGCCGAATTGAGCAGATTTGATCTCAAACTGCTGGCAGAGATTGAAACCGAGGAAGCCGGAAATGAGCCAGGCCAGGGAGGGCCATAAATCCTTTCACCGCAGGCTAGCCAGAACATCTCCATTTGGATATACTATATTGGATATAATATAAGGGCCAGGATATATAATTACAGGAGAAAAATCAAGCATTGCCTGTGACCAGGGGCCAGAGCGCATTCCTGGGCAGAAATCGGTATAATGAGAGGGATAGCGCGCACAGACGATGAGCGCCTTCAGCCAGGATGGCTAGGAAGACGAGCAATCTCATTTAACAGGCACGCCGATCCGGCATACCGAATAAACGTTGGAAAAGGAAGGTATATCGCATGACCTACGTTATTACAGAACCTTGTGTTGATGTCAAAGACGCTTCGTGTGTGGATGTATGCCCGGTAGATTGCATTCACCCAACGGAGAGCGAGGACGGCTTTGCCGAAGTGAACATGCTCTATATCAATCCTGATGAGTGCATTGACTGCGGGGCTTGCGAGCCAGCCTGCCCGGTGAATGCGATCTACGAAGAGAGCGCCGTTCCAGAGCAGTGGCGGCAATATATCAAGATCAACGCCGATTTCTTCAAAAGCGCGTAGGTTCCAGCGAATCACTCGAAAGCAACCGCGCGATGGTCTGGCAGCCTGGACGAATGGCAAAATCGCTGCCCGCCAGGTAATAAGAGAACCATCGCGCGTTTTTCATACTCCTGGCTCTTCCCGATCCTCTGCGCTGCCGGAGTCAATGGCCCCGCCCGGTGTTACCAACGGAGATGCTCCCCAGTCCGGTGGGCCGCCTTCTTCAACCGAAAGGCTGGCGGGAATATCAGGCGCAGCGCCAAGAAAATCCCCTTCGGCGCGGCTGGCCGCCAGCCTGGCAGATTGCAATACATCTTTTGGGGAACTGAAACGCTTGCTATCGGGCAAACGAAGATAGAGTGACTGCGGGAAGCCTGGATAGGCGCTCTTGATGTCGTTGCGCGTCAGGCCATGTCTCCAATCCAGGTATGCAAGATTGGTAGCCAGCGTTCTGAGATCATCTGGTTGTTCCTGCTGATGCTGCATCGCGCGCCCCCTGAAGTTGTACGAGAAATCGCCTGCCTGACGGAGCCGCAAGAAGTATACCCGCTACAGCAATACGCTTGCTTTTAACCTCTGGTTGCCAGCATACGATCAAGCGCGATGCGCGCCCAATGGGCGATGTCTTCATCAACTTTGACCTGATTGATGATCTGACCATCCAGCAGCCCCTCCAGCACCCAGGCCAGGTAGGCTGGATGGATGCGATACATAGTAGCGCAGGGACAGATGACCGGATCAAGGCAGAAGATCGTCTGGTCGGGATGTTCGGCTGCCAATCGGTGGACCAGATTGATCTCGGTGCCGACGGCCCATTGCGTGCCTGCGGGCGCTTTTTCGATCTGCTGAATAATATATTCGGTTGAGCCGTTCAGATCGGCGGCGTCTACCACTTCGCGCCGACATTCGGGGTGAACGAGTACCCGGATGCCTGGATACTCCGCCCGCGCTTTGGCGATCTGCTCCACTGTGAAACGCTGATGGGTGGTGCAATAGCCTTTCCAGAGCAGGATGCGCGCCTGGCGAAGCTGCTCCTCATCCTCGATGCCGCCAAACAGTTCGCGCTGGTTCCAGACGACCATCTGCTCGTCGGGGATACCCATCTTGACGCCGGTATTACGCCCGAGATGCTCATCAGGGAAGAAGAGGACGCGCTGCCCCCGCGCAAACGCCCATTTCAAGACGGCCTCGGCATTCGAGGAGGTGCAGACAATGCCGCCGTTGCGCCCGCAGAAGGCTTTGAGGTTGGCCGCCGAGTTCATATAGGTGACGGGAATCACGCCCGCCAGTTCGCGGCCATCAGGACCACTCACCGGGTCCAGCACGCCCGCGCTTTCCAGCGAAGCCCAGCATTCTTCGACTTCGCCGATGTCGGCCATATCGGCCATCGAGCAGCCCGCCGCTGGATTGGGCAAAATCACCGTCTGATGGGGGCCGCTGAGAATGTCGGCGCTTTCAGCCATGAAATGGACGCCGCAGAACAGGATATAATCGGCCTCCGGGTGGGAAGCGGCAAATTGCGCCAGCTTGAAGGAGTCGCCGCGCGCATCGGCGTATTTGATGATCTCGTCGCGCTGATAGTGATGGCCCAGGATGATCAGCCGCGCGCCCAACTCCGCGCGGGCCTGGGCGATGCGGTGGTCAAGCTCTTCAGCGGACATGAGCGCGTACTCACGCGGGATGCTGTCTGCCCGCTCCGCGCCGGTATGGCGTGGGCGATGCAAAGCAGCCGCGCCGCCAGACCGTTCCTGGGCGCGCCATTCGGCGAGGACCGGCAGAATCCGTGTTTCCTGGCTTTCAGCGCATTGTGATTGAATTGCCATATTCGTCTACCTCCGCTGTGCTCTACTCGCTGCATTCCAGCGAGAGATCAAAGTTCGGCGCAGAGTGCGTCAGAGCGCCGAGGGAGATAAAATCAACTCCGGTAGCCGCAACGGCTGCCAGCCGCTCCGGGTCTGTTCCGATGCTGCCAGACGCTTCGATCAGGATACGCGCGTCGTATTGGCGTATCAGGGCGACGGCTTCGCGCTGCTGCCCAACACCCATGTTATCCAACAGAATGACATCGGCTCCGGCGGCCAGAGCCTCGCGCACCTGCTCCAGCGTTTCGCATTCCACCTCGATCTTCAGCAGGTGCGGCGCACCCTGCCGCGCGCCAGCGATGGCCGGGCCGACACCTCCAGCGGCGGCAATATGGTTGTCTTTAATCAAAATGCCGTCATCCAGGGCAAAGCGGTGGTTGCGCCCACCGCCCACGCGCACAGCATATTTTTCCAGGGCGCGCAGCCCCGGTGTGGTCTTGCGTGTGTCAATGATCGCCGCGCTCGCCCCAGCAATGGCGGCGACACAGCGGGCTGTGAGCGTCGCTATGCCGGACAGCCGCCCCAGGAAGTTCAACGCGGTGCGTTCTGCCGTCAGGATGCTGCGGGCGCTGCCCTCGATACGGGCCACCAGTGTGTCGGGCGCGACCTGTGTGCCGTCGTCTACCAACAATTCGATATGCAGCGACACATCAACGGCGTGAAAGACCGCAGCGGCAACTGCCAGCCCGGCGATCACTCCTGGCTGGCGGGCAATGATGGTTGCCGTCAGGGTACGCTCAGCCGGAACGGTACAGAGGGTGGTCACATCGCCAAAGCCAATATCTTCTTCCAGCGCCCGCGCAATCAGCGCAGAGTCAATCTGCAACCCCTCGCGGTTATACATGGCTGGCCTCCTGAATACACGCTGGCTCGCGCTCCGGTGGTAGAAGTGCGGCGTTGATCAGAAGGGTATGTCGTCCCGCAAGCGCGGGGTCCGTCGCTGGGTAGTCGTTGCGATAGTGGCTGCCGCGACTCTCGCGTCGCTGGCGGGCGGCGGTGATAATCAGTTGCGCAATCTGTAACATATTCGTGGTTTCATAGCCTGCCAATGCTCTACTGGTGCTGGCGTCAGGCCGCTGATCAACAGCGGCATTGCCCTCTGGCGTTTCGCCCGCCTGCATCTCGGTTGCAGCCTCCTCAATCAGCCGTTTGAGCGCCAGTGAAGCCTGCTGCATACCCTCCTCATCACGGTAGAGCGAGACATGCTCCCACATGATGCGCTGAAGCGCGCTCTGAATGCGCGCATCGGTGATAGGAGCGTGAGCAGTGATTGTGGTGGTTGATAACGTCTGGACTGAACTATGCTTGTCGGTGAAGAGGCGCGTTGCATCGGGCCAGGCTGAGGGCGTGTCAGCATCAGTTTCCGTTTGCACGCCGACATGCTTGCCGCCAACCAGCGTTTGTGTGATGGCTGCTGCGGCGCGGCGACCAAAGACCAATCCCTCTAGCAGCGAATTGCTGGCGAGCCGATTGGCTCCGTGAACGCCAGTACAGGCCACTTCGCCGATGGCATAGAGCCGGGGGAGCGTTGTACGCCCCCAGGTATCTACGGCAACGCCGCCCATAAAATAGTGCGCGGCGGGCGCGACTGGAATGAGGTCGCGTGCCAGATCAAGGCCGTGTTGGGCGCAGATGGCAGCAATCGTTGGGAAGCGGGCGCGCATGGCTTCGCCGGGAAGATGGCGCAGGTCCAGATAGGCGCTGGGCGCGCGCGCGCCAGCGCCTTCACGCAGCATCTCGCTCAGGATGGCGCGAGCCACAACATCGCGCGGCGCTAGCTCGGCATCGGGGTGATAGCGCGGCATGAAGCGTTCGCCAGCCTGGTTGCGCAGGTACGCGCCCTCACCGCGCACCGCTTCAGAGATCAAGAAAGCCGAGCCGCTGCCAGCGGGCGTGACCAGCACTGTAGGGTGAAATTGGGTGAACTCCAGATCGGCGAGCGCCGCGCCTGCTCTCCAGGCCAGCGCCAGGCCGTCCGCTGTTGCCAGCGGTGGATTGGAAGTGCGCAGCCAGAGGCGCCCCGCGCCTCCGTTCGCCAGGACCGTAGCCTGTGTCTGAAGCCGGAACCATCTGCCGGAATGGTCAAGCGCCAGAATGCCGCAGCACTGCCCGTCTTGCAAGAGCACCTCTTGCGCGAAAGCCTGCTCGTAGATGGTGATGTTGGCTCTTGCCCGCACAGCCGCGACCAGCGCGCGCTCAATCTCCGCGCCGGTGGCATCGCCGTGAGCGTGCAGAACCCGTCGTCGGCTATGGGCGGCCTCGTGGCCCATCATATACGTCTCAAAGGCGGTGGCTTCCTGGCGCTCGGAGAGAGTGGCGGCTGGGTGTTGGGCAGCATCCTTGCGATCAAACTCTGCGCCTGTGTTGATGAGCCAGCGCACAGCGTCTGGAGCTTGCTTTACCAGGAGGCGCACAGCGGTTTCGTCGCAGAGGCCCGCGCCCGCAATCAGCGTATCTCGCAGGTGCAGATCAGGGGAGTCATCGCTGCCCACAGCAGCGGCCAAACCGCCCTGGGCGTAGCGCGTGTTGCTCTCGCCCAGCGCGCCTTTGGTCAGCAGGACGATATGCAGCGAGGATGGAAGTGAGAGGGCGAGCGAGAGTCCGGCAACCCCTCCACCAATAACGGCAACATCGGCTTGCTGCTCGGCTCCCCACTCAGGTCTGGCGAATGTCATCCGACACTCCTACTCCTGGAAGGTTGAGAGGCTTTGAGCCAGCAACCCACGCTTGAGGCGGCCTCTCGCCAGTTTCTGGCGTTCTGGCGCTGAAGTTTGGTATCTTCCCGGAGCAGCCGGGACCACAAATCAGCGTTTCTCAATCAATGCATCGCTTTGAGTTGGTGTAACTTGTACACTTTCTTGGCTATGAGTATAGCGCGCGGAAGGGCAAGGTGTCAAGAGTACACTAAGTCAAACCGACGCCAAAAAGGAACTGATGCGGATGGGGCAAGGGCTTGCAAGAGTATGCCTACATCCGATAAGGGGGTAGCTCAAACGCGGGCGCGGGAGTACGGCGGCGCTCCAGGGCGCTTGTGCGTAGACGCGCCACGCTTTCTTCAGGAACCGCGCGCGCGCCAAGCTGGGTGGGATGAATGCCTGGCCCATGATAGTCGCTGCCGCCAGTGGGGATGAGATGATAATAATCAGCAAGGCTCTTCAGGTACTCTACTGTTTGGGCGTCGTATTCGCCGTAGTACACCTCGATACCGACCAGACCAGCTTCGCAGAGAGAGGGAAGCAGGTGTTCAAGCCCAGAGATTCCGGCTGGATGGGCCATCACCGGCAGGCCGTGTACGCTGTTGATGAGTTTGATGGCGTCGAGCGGCGCGAGCTTATAGCGCGGCACGTAGCCTGGGCCATTGCGTCCAAGATAGCGGTTGAAGGCATCGGCCACACTTGCGGCGTAGCCCCCCTCGACCAGAGCGGCGGCCACATGTGGGCGGCCAACGGTTCCTGCCGCCAGTTCCCGCACGCGCTCCCAGGTGATGTTGAGTCCGAGCGCCTGTAATTTCGCAACCATGCGCTGGGCGCGGGTCACGCGCATCTCGCGCAGCGTTTGCAGGGTTTGCTGGAAAGCGGCCTGCTGATACTCAAGAAAATAACCGAGTACATGCACCTCCGCGCCGGAGATGTCGGTATTGATCTCGATGCCGGGAATGACTTCAAGCTGTCGAGCTTGCCCGGCAGCCAGTGCAGGCTCCAGGCCGTTGGTCGTGTCGTGATCGGTGAGCGCGATGATTGATAGACCAGCTTCGCGGGCAAGCTTGATGAGTTCAGCCGGGGTATAGAGTCCATCAGAAGCGGTTGAATGGGTGTGAAGGTCAATCTTCATAGGCTCTCAATAAAGATGAGAGGGGCGTGCAAGACGCTCCTCTCATCTCTGTCTCTCTTCCTCTCTTCACGCCTATTTGGCATAGTCAACGGAGCGTGTTTCGCGCACTACGCAGATTTTAATCTGGCCCGGGTAATCCAGGTTTTCTTCGATCTTCCGCGCGATCTCGCTGGCAAGGCGCGCCGCCGCAAGCTCGTCAATCTCTTCAGGTTTGACGATGATGCGCACTTCGCGCCCCGCCTGAATGGCAAACGACTTTTCGACGCCAATGAAGGAATTGGCGATAGTCTCCAGGGCTTCGAGTCGCTTGATATAGAGATCAATGGTCTCGCGCCGCGCGCCGGGTCGGGCTGCTGAAATGGCATCGGCGGCCTGGACAATCGCCGCTTCCAGCGACTGTGGCTCGGCTTCGGTAGCGTGGTGCGCCACCATCGCGTGAATCACTTTGGGCGAGCGGTTATACCGACGGGCGATCTCGCCACCGATGATGGCATGTGGGCCTTCGACTTCCTGGTCAATGGCCTTGCCCATATCGTGGAGCAGCCCAGCCTCTTTACACACTTTCACGTCAGCGCCCAGTTCAGCGGCCATCGTTCCGGCCAGGACGGACACCTCGATAGAGTGGTTGAGGACGTTTTGCCCGTAGCTGGTGCGAAAATGCAGGCGGCCCAGGATTTTCACCAGTTCAGGCGGCAGCGCGTGAACGTTGGATTCCAGCAGGGCGCGGTCGCCCTCTTCGCGGATAATATTCTCGACATCCTGGCGCGCTTTGGCGACGACATCTTCGATGCGCGCTGGATGAATGCGCCCGTCCAGAATGAGTTTGGTGAGCGCGACTCGCGCCACCTCGCGGCGCACAGGATCGAAGCCCGAAAGGATAACGGCTTCAGGGGTGTCATCAATAATGAGGTCAACGCCGGTAGCTGCTTCAAGCGCCCGGATGTTGCGGCCCTCGCGTCCGATGATGCGGCCTTTCATCTCATCGTTCGGCAGGGGGACCACCGAAACGGTCACATCCGAGACCTGATCGGAGGCGCAGCGTTGAATAGCCAGGGTAATAATTTCGCGCGCTTTCTGCTCGGCCTCTTCGCGGGCAGTGGTTTCGATCTCATGTACGCGCCGCGCGGCATCCTTGCGCGCCTGTTCTTCGATGCTGGCTATCAAGAGGGCTTTGGCTTCTTCGGCGCTCAGGCCAGCAATTTGTTCCAATTCGGCAAGCTGCTGTCGCTTGACGGTTTCCAGTTCTTCACGAAGTTGATCAAGTTGGCGCTCTTTCGTGGCAAGTCCACGCTCGCGCCGTTCAAGGTTATCAGTTTTGCGTTCGAGCGTTTCCTCCTTCTGAAACAATCGCTGCTCTTGTCGTTTGATTTCGGCTCGTCGTTCGCGGTTCTCAGCTTCAATCGTAGTACGAAACTTGGCCGTTTCTTCTTTCGCTTCGCGCAGGACATCGCGTTGATGTTCCTGCACTTCCAGCAGTCGCCGCTCATATTCCTCTTGTTGGACACGCAGCTTCTGATTATATCGGTTCGTACCGCGAATGCCGCCGATATAAATCCCCAACAAGAGGCTCAATACTGCGAACGCGCCGGCTGGAATAAGTATCCAATCGGGAAGCAAGAGAGTCACCTCCGAATAAAAGGACAGAAAAAGGCCGCAAAGGCTCGAAAGGTTGGCATCGTACAATACATGGCATCACTTTCTGAAGTGAAACCTTCTCTTACTATATAGGAGCTACTTATACTGTGTCAAGCACGCGAAGATATATTCTAAGCCGTTTTGAGACAGGCGAGCAGACTTACTCGTTGGGCAACCTTCCTCTGGCAGCCCGATGCTATAATATGTGGGGCCTCGTGCGCCAGCTACATCAGGCCACTTGACGCGGCATTGCTCTTCCTAAAAACTGGCGCGCTGGGAGAGCGTTGAAACCCTCTAGCGGGAGGATTTTATGGCGGATGCTGTTGATTTGAGCGTGCCTCTCGGCCACCAGGAGCGCGCTGATTGGCTGAAGAGCATTATTCGGGATATTCCCGATTTCCCTACGCTGGGTATTTTGTTCCGCGATATTACGCCGCTGCTCAAGGATGTGCGTGCGTTCCGTGTCGCGCTGGAGGGGCTGGCGGAGCCATTTAAGGATGCAGGTATCGAGCAGGTGATCGGGGTCGAGTCGCGGGGCTTTATTTTTGGCGCGCCCCTGGCGCTCCTCCTGCATGCGGGTTTTGTGCCGGTGCGCAAGTTTGGAAAACTTCCTGCCGAGACTATCCATGTGGAATATGCGCTTGAATATGGCTCTAACACCGTGGAGATTCATACCGATGGCATCCAGCGAGGGCAGAAGGTGCTGGTGGTGGATGATCTGCTGGCGACTGGCGGCACCGTCGGCGCGGCGCTTGATCTGGTACAACGTTTAGGCGGTGATGTCGTGGGCATCGCCTTCCTCGTTGAACTTACGGCGTTGCAGGGCCGCCAGCGCCTTGCCGGGCAGAATATCTTCTCACTCATCCAGTATTAGGCGCTGGCGGCTTTTCTGCATGCTGGAATTGCTATTGGGGTAGCCAGCTTTTGCTTCAGACAGGCCAGCGAATGTCCCGTAAGAACGCGCGTAATAGAGCAGCGGTTGGAGGGAATCCTGCGCGGTTGTCTGTGAACCGCCCTCGACCTGCCCAACGATAATAGTATGGTCCCCACCGGGATACCTGGCGTAAACGCTGCACTCCAGGTGAACCAGCGCGCCAGGCAAAAGGGGCAAATGAAACGCCCCTTCGGTGAAGGGTGTCTCCCGATATTTAACAGCGCCTTTCATAGCGAAGAGCGCGGAGAGGCCGCTCTGCTCAGATGAAAGGAAGTTGATAGCAAACACGCTGCTTTCCAGAAAAGCCGGATGGCAATCTGCCGTGTGTTCCAGGCAGAACAGGACGAGCGGCGGCTCAAGCGAGACACTGCACACGGAGCTGGCGGTAAATCCCCAGATTTGCCCATCAGCCCCGCGTGTGGTAATGATGGTAACTGCCCCGGCAAGGTGCGCGAGGAGCGCCTTGAAGGTCTCCGGTGTGATAGCCATGATAGAGCTTACCTGCTTACTACTGCTTCTTATTTCCGAGGAAGGGCACGCCCCGCGCGGTCCGGCTCACGCCTGAATCTCGGCGGGTTGGGATTCCTGTCTGGCGGGCTTATCGCGGAAATGCGGCATGATTTCTTTTGCCATCAGTTCCTGATTGCGCAGCACCAGATAATCAGGAATCTCGCCGACCTGTCCTCCGGTGACGAGCATTCCGGCATGTAATTCATCAGTGTAAAACGAGAGTTTTTCGAGAACGGTATCAATGCCTCCCACAATGACGACACCATTCTCGATCAAATCCTTCAGCGTCGGCTTGGGGCGAGTCATAGCGCCGCTCTTTAGCACAGCCATGAGGCTGCGCTCGCTGATATAGCCTGGCGGGAAGTTAAACTCCGGGCGCACTTTCAACCCCCTGTCGAAGAGCCACATCATATACCGCTCAGCGTCTTTCATAGCCTGATCATCGGTCTCCGCGACCATCACCGGCACACAGAAGGCCAACTGCTCTGGCTGCGCCTCGTAGCCGTATTTCTCCTCGGCCACGCGGCGATAGAGTTCATAGGCCATCTTGCGCTGCTCCATTGGCATGAAGACGGTCATATAAGGATATTTGTATTTGGCGGCAAAGTCAATCGTTTCCATGCTGGCAGTGCCAGGCAGCCAGATAGGCGGATGCGGCTGTTGAATCGGGCGCGGCCAGATGTTGACGTAGCGGTAGTTGTAATGATCACCCTCGAAGGCGAAGGGGCCAGGGCGTGTCCACGCCTGGATAATCAGATCGTGCGCTTCGTTCATGCGCTCGCGGCTGAGCGTTGGATTGACGTTGTAGCTGAAATATTCCATACCTGTGCCACGCACGAAGCCGGAGATGATACGCCCGCCGCTGATGACATCGAGCATAGCAATTTCTTCAGCCACGCGCAGCGGGTCATCGTGCAGGGGCAGGGCGTTGCCCACAATGCCAATCCTGGCCCGCTTCACGCGCTGTGTCAGTACGGCGGCCATGATGTTGGGCGAGGGCATGGTGCCATAGGCGTTCTGGTGATGCTCGTTGACGATGACGCTGTCCCAGCCCAGCTTGTCGGCGCGCTCAATCTCGTTGAAATAGCGGTTATAGACCTCGTGGCCTTTCACCGGGTCGTAAATGGAGTTTGGGAGCGTGACCCAGGTGGAGTCATATTTCTCGTCGAAGTCCGCTGGCAGGTGCGGCCAGGGCATCAGGTGAAAGTAGTGAAATTGAAGCTTACCCATGCGCAGGTTCTCCTTGCTCTTGACGCAGCGCGCCAGTAATGCAGCGCCGACGATGGACGATCAAACTCTTCATAGCGGGCGCTAGCCATCGGAGAGCAAAAACGTGGTGATCTGCTCACTCCACTCGGCAGGCTTCTCGAACATCGGCATATGGCCGGTGCCCCGGAGCGTGATCAGCTTCGCCTCTGGAATCAACTGCTGGTAACGCTCGCCATAGGCGGCTGGAATCAGGCGATCAGTTTCGCCCCAGAGAATCAGGGTCGGGCATTGCACACGCTCCAATCTGCGCTCCAGCTTGGGGTCATAGTGCGGGTTCCAGGCCAGCGAGGCCAGGGTGGTGCGTTGGCGAAACTGATCTATGATGTAGTCAAAGTTCATCTCGGCTGGAATAAGCGGAGCGCCTGCGGAGGGGTCATCGAAGACGGTGGCAAAGAGTTCTTGCGGGTTCATGGCGAACAGGTTGGCAGTGGGCGACCCTTTGACACGAATGCCTGCCGCGTTGGAGAGGACCAGCTTGCTCACATGCTCCGGGAACCAGATAGCAACCTCAACAGCCATCCAGCCGCCCAGCGAGTGACCAACGAAGATCGCTTGCTTTAGCTCCAGCGTATCGAGCAGATCGCGGAAGTAGAGAATGTAGTCGCTCATATCGCGCATCCAGTCGGGACGCGGCGTCAGGCCAAAGCCGGGTATATCGGGCGCGATGAGATGGAAACGCTGAGCCAGCCTCTGGTGATACTCCAGCCAGAGATTGCCCAGACTGGTCCCATGCAGATAGAGCAGCGGCGGAGCGGTTGGCGACCCGCCCTCAAAGAGATGGGTTTCGATGCCGCGCACAGTGATGGTGCGCTCAATCCTTTCCCTGGAAACGGCAGTGTCAGAAGTGGGTGATGTCATCAGCGGCTCTCCTGCCTTCATATGAACAACTCCAGCGCCTGGCCGCGTATCGAGCAGATGCCGGATGCCTCGTACAAAGATTGTACTGCAACAATGGCTGACCAGACCAGCCTTTTATGCTGCTCCTTCATCTGGCTCGCCTTATGAAATCCACCACGATCTGAGCGAGTTCTGGTCCCTTATCTTCCTGAAGAAAATGGCCGCCGCCAATGATCGTCGTATGCGGCTGATCTTTCGCGCCGGGGATGAGTTTCTGGAAGAGTTGATCGGCTCCGCGCGTAACGGGGTCTGAGTCGCTGAAGGCGGTCAGGAAGGGTTTTTGCCAGCGGGCAAAGACCTCCCAGGCTTTGCGGTTAGCTGGCGCTGCCGGGTCATCTGGCCTGGTAGGCACAAGCATGGGGAACTGGCGCGCGCCCTCTTTATAGCGATCATCGGGGAACGGCGCGTCATAGGCCGCGATGACTTCCGGCGCGAGCTTGCTGACACACGCGCCCCTGACGATGCCCCCGGCGTGAAACTCAGGGACTTGCTGCGAGAATTGCTGCCAGCGCGTAAATGCTTCGCCCATCGGATGATCGCCGGTGGGAAGGCCGGTATTGGCTGCTACAATGCGCGCAAAGCGATCCTCGTGTTCGGCGGCCAGCCGCAGGCCGATCAGCCCGCCCCAGTCCTGGCCGACGAGCGTAATGCGCCTCAAATCAAGCTGCTCTAGCAGGCCGCGCATCCAATCAACATGGCGTTGATAGGTATAATCCTCGCGCTGGGCGGGCTTATCCGAGCGGCCAAAGCCCACCAGATCAGGGGCAATCGCTCGATAGCCTGCGGCGGTGATAATGGGGATCATCTTGCGATAGAGGTACGACCAGGAAGGCTCACCGTGCATGAGCAGCACCGGCTCAGCGTCGGCTGGCCCTTCATCAAGGTAGTGAATGCGCACTCCATTGACTTCGACATAGTGGGGCGCGAAGGGATAATCCGGCAAGTTGGCAAAGCGTTCGTCAGGGGTACGAAGCAGTTCCATGATCTTTTTCTCGCTCCTTGAACTCTGGTCTGAACGTTGACTCATAGAGAGTGCTTGCGCGAAGGAATGGTATCATTATATATAGCATAGCAGAAAGGATGGCATAGAGAGATGAACGCTGATATGGAGCTGCATCTTGCAGATGCTGTTGCCTATGTGCGCGGCAAGACCCCATTACAGCCGGAAGTCGCTGTTATTCTTGGCTCTGGCCTGGGAGTTCTGGCTGATGAGATTGAGGATGCTGTGCGGATTCCCTATGCCTCGATCCCCCATTTTCCTGTATCAACAGTGGCAGGCCATGCCGGAATGTTGGTTTTAGGGCGGCTGGCGCATCGCCGGGTCGTTGCTATGCAGGGCCGTATTCATCTCTACGAGGGGCGAACCCCGCAGGAATTGGCGTTTCCCATCCGTGTCTTGCGGGCGCTGGGGGCCGAAGCCCTGGTGGTGACAAATGCGGCAGGTGGTCTGAACCCGAACTTTCCGGCAGGGGCATTTATGGTGATCCGCGACCATATCTTTTTGCCTGGGATGGCGGGCCTGCACCCGTTGATCGGGCCGAACGACGAGCAGATTGGCCCCCGTTTTCCAGCAATGGCGGGAGCCTATGACCAGGGCTTGCGGTTTGTGGCAAAAGAGGTTGCGGAGCGCCTGCATATCCCCTTACACGAGGGGGTGTATGTGATGGTCACTGGCCCCAGCTATGAAACCGGGGCCGAACTGACCATGCTGCGGGCCTGGGGAGCCGATGCGGTTGGCATGTCTACGGCTCCAGAGGTGGTAATCGCCCGGCATGCGGGGATGCGAGTGCTGGGGATCAGTTGTATTACCAACGCCGCCACGCCAGGCACAGAAGAGCAGATCAATCACGCGGAAGTGCTTGCCACCGCGAAAGCCGTCCTGCCGCAATTTCTGGCATTGATGCGCGGGATCATCGAGGCGCTGCCCCCACTCTTGTGATGGGCCGCTGCGATTGAAGGCAAATAGCCAGATCTTCAGCGCCTGGATACACTTGCTGCTGGCTATTCATCAGGCGGTGTCGATCTGAGCCGCTTGAGCGACGCCGTTCGATGTTTGGCTTCCAGCCTGCGCGCGCGGCTTTCGACGGTGGGGCGCGTTGGCCTGCGCGGTGTTGGGACGCGCTGCCGCTCCTCCAGCCGCGCGGCCATGCGCACAAAAGCGGCTTCGCGGTTGGCTTGCTGAGAGTGGCGCTCGGTGGCTGTCACGATAATTCCGCTTGGGCGATGCGTGAGCCGCACGCCCGTTTCTACTTTATTGCGATGCTGCCCACCGGGGCCGCTGGCAATAAAATAGGTGATGTCACAGTCGCGCTCCAGGGAATCACGATCTGTTGGATATATCTCGGCCATACTGGCTCCTTTTGACGCAAGCTGATGATCGATGCGCAGCGCCCAGGGCGATTAGCTGGATTGGCGACGCTGGAAAAAAATATGCCCAAGCATCCTGTACACCAGCTTTGCGGCAAAAAAGTCTGGATGGTGTAGTCCGGCAATTGGAGCCAGTTCAACCACATCGAGTCCTACAACCTGCTTCTGCTCAGCAATCCGTTGAAAGGCGCGCAGAAAATCATACCATCCAATACCCCCTGGTTCCGGTGTACCCACCGCAGGCATGCAGGATGGGTCAAAGACATCCAGATCGACGGTGACATAGACGCGCGCCGGTAACTGGTCGAGCAAAGCACCAAGCTGCATTTCTGCAAATTGATGCGCCCAGACAATCTCCAGCGGTGGGCGCAGCTTGCGCATGTCAGTCACCTCTTCCGGGCTGATGCTGCGGATGCCCAGTTCCAACGCGCTGATGCCTGGGATTTCCAGGGCGCGGCGCATGGCGCAGGCGTGGCTGAGTGGAGTCCCCTCGTAGCTGAAGCGCATATCGGCGTGCGCGTCGAAGCTGATGAGGCCGAGCGGGGCAAAATCACCGATCTGTTGGACCGCGCGCAGGCAAGCCGGGGTAAGGGCGTGTTCCCCCCCCAGGGTGACTGGCAGCTGGCCGCGCGTGAGGACCGCTGCGACTGCTTGTTCCGTCACCTGGAGCGCCGCTTCCTGTGATAATCCCGCATAAGAGAGCGCCGGGTGGGTAGCAATGCCGACACTCATCGGTATCCAGTCGAGGATTTCGTCATAGAGTTCCATCTGTGTGGAAGCAGCGATGATAGCTGCCGGTCCCTGCTGTGTTCCCTGTCCATAGCAGACGGTATATTCGAGCGGCGCCGGGATAATCACTGCGGCAGCCGTTTCCGCGTTTCCCCAGGGTTCGGGCGGATCGCCAAATGATGTGATAGCCTGGTATGGCCCTGGAGGGTGCGAGTCCTGGTCAGTCATGCGCGTGCTTTCCGGTCTTCAGAAGGAGATTTATTGCCGCTGTCATAGCCACAGCAGGATCAGTATAGCACAACCAGCGCCGCCCTGTTGTTCCCCTCTAGCAGTTTGCCAGCAGCAGAAAGCCATGCTATAACAGAGATCGGTTTATCGAGTAATCCAATTGCAGGAGGATGGCTGTGACCTATCAGCAAGTGGCAGGGCGGGTCAGACTCCCTGCCGGAAAGACGGTTGCCGTTGGGTTGGGGGTTGACTTCGACGCTTTGTCTCTCTGGGATGGAACCTTCCATAACCTTTCGCCGGAATATCTCTCGCGCGGCGAGTTTGGGGCAGAGGTGGCAGCTCAGCGGTTGCTCAAGTTATTTGAGAAGCATCACATTAAAACGACATGGTGTATTCCTGGTCATACGGCTGATACGTTCCCCGACCCCTGTCGAGAGGTGGTCGCCGCCGGACACGAAGTTGCGCATCATGGCTATGCGCATGAGAACCCGACGCAGCTTGTTAGAGAGGACGAGCGACAGGTTCTCATGCGGGGCATGGACGCATTAGCTCGCATTGGGGTGAAGCCGCGCGGGTATCGGTCTCCTGGCTGGGATGTGAGCGCGCATACCCTGGGCTTGCTGGAAGAACTGGGCTTCACCTGGGATAGCAGCCTGATGGCGAACGATCTGCATCCGTATTACCCGCGTCAGGTAACACGGCCCTCCACGAAGAAACTTGGCGGTTATGAAGTGGCGGATGCGGCCAGCGTCTTCGGCCCGCCCGGTCGGGTGCTGGAGATTCCTGTGTCCTGGTATCTGGATGACTTTCCGGCGATGGAGTTTATCGCTCGAATCCAGGCAGGTTTGACGGCGGTGAGCCACCTTGAGGAGCGATGGCGCGCGATCTTCGATTACGCGGCCTCGGAAGAGGAGGGGTGCTGCTATACACTGACGATTCATCCGCAGACAAGTGGCCGGGCGCATATGCTGCCCATGCTTGACCGGCTGATCGCATATATGAAAGAGCGGGGAGCCGCTTTCATGACGCTGAGCGAGATCGCCGACGCCACAGAGATTCAGCGGCCTGGATAGCAGGTTACTGGCGCTGCTGGTAATTCCAGCCATTGTGCCTGGTCCGGCAGGGGGAATCACCACGCGCCTGACGAATGGGTCTCCCTTGCGAGCCTTGACCAATTGGCCGCTGTGTATCGGGAAATCCTGGCCCGGTTCGATAGCCTGTATAGCGGGTGATGAAATGTAGTATGCTCTTAATGAGAGTCGGAAAAGCAGGAAGATCTCTGATGCTGACGCGTGTAACCCGGCCTGGCGCTCACCCAGGACCAGGCAGGCGTTCTCAGGAGGGACGAAATGAGCTACGAAGCAATTCTGGTGAACCACGATACCCCGGTTGCTACCATCACGATGAACCGCCCGGAACGACGTAATGCCCTCTCGGTAGATATGATGAACGAGTTGGTTGACGCTTTCAAGACGCTGGGGAGGGAGAAGGAGGTCCGGTCCATCATTCTGGCGGCGAATGGTCCTGCGTTCTCGGCGGGTCACGATCTGCGTGAACTGGTTGGGGGTACGATCAATAATTACCGTTACGTGTTTGACGTGTGTACCGAATTGATGACGACCATACAGGCGATTCCGCAGCCGGTTGTTGCGCAGGTGCATCGCATCGCCACTGCGGCTGGATGTCAGCTTGTTGCAACCTGCGACCTGGCAGTTGCCGCTGAAGAAGCGCGCTTTGCCACGCCGGGCGTCAGGATTGGCCTCTTTTGCACGACGCCGATGGTTGCGCTGAGCCGCGCCGTTGGGCGTAAGCGCGCGCTGCAAATGCTATTGACTGGTGAGCTAGTCTCCGCGCAGACAGCCGCCGAATGGGGATTGGTCAATCAGGTGGTTCCCGCTGAAGAACTGGCAGGCGCGGCGCGCGCGCTGGCGCTCTCGATTGCTCAGGCCAGCCCGCTGACGGTGGCGCTGGGAAAGCAAGCGTTCTATAGCCAGATTGACCTGGACCAGCCCAAAGCCTATGCCTATGCTAAAGAGGTCATGAGCATGAATGCGCTGGCAGTGGATGCGCAGGAGGGCATGTGTGCCTTTCTGGAGAAGCGCGAACCAACCTGGGTGGGCAACTAGCCCGGCGGTTTGAGCAGCGCCGCGCCCGTGCTGCATCTGTACTGCATCTGTTAAGGAGTTTCCTCATGCAGTTTGGGGTCTTTTTGCCCATCTCAGGACGCGCCGCCGGGCCAGATACACTGATGGAAGCCGCGCAGAGCGCGGAGGCGCTGGGCTTTGACGCTATCTGGTCGGCTGATCGCGTGGTTACACCCTGGCAGATTCGCACGCCGTATCCCTACAGCGAGAATCACAAGTTCATCGTTCCGCCTGACCGTCCTTTTCTGGATTCGCTCACCTGCCTGGCTTTTCTCGCGGGCTGCACCAGCAAGATCACACTGGGGATCAGTGTCCTGGTGCTGCCCTATCGCCACCCATTATACTGGGCGCGCGTGGCCGTTTCCATCGAGCGTCTCTCCAAAGGGCGCTTGATCATGGGCGTCGGTGTTGGCTGGATGGAAGAGGAGTTTGCAGCCCTGGGGGTTTCCTATAAGAGCCGGGGAAAAATGACCGATGAGCAGCTTCAGATACTCGACCGCCTCTGGGGCGAGGAACATGCCAGCTTCAACGGCCAGTTCTATCGCTTTCACGACCTGGCTTTCTTTCCAAAACCACTCCAGCAGCCGCGTATCCCCATCTGGGTTGGCGGGGAAGGCGCGCATGCCCAACAACGCGCCGCGAAATATGGTGATGCGTGGTTCCCCTATTTTGTCGAAGTAACGACGGAAGAACTCAAAGCGGGCTATGATACGGTGCGGCGTGCCGCTGCTGAAATGGGCCGCGATCCTGAACAGATTCTCCTGGCCTGCTGTCGCCCCATTGAAGTGACACACGAGCCGGTTCCACCGGATGCGCACTATTTACGCGGCACGCCAGAGCAGCTTGTCGAGGCGCTGATGGCGTATCGAGCGATTGGAGTCAGCCACCTTGCCCTCCAATTTATGGTCCCGCGCTGGCCGGAGCGCGTAGAGCAAATCGAGCGTTTTGCTCAAGAGGTGATGCCACACGTTCGCGCGTGAAAGCTGGCTCGTATGCGCTCGGTAGCCGCTAACTGACCACTCCTTCGGCGGTTTCCTGGATTAACTGATCAACCACCGCTTTCAGGTCGTTGGTGCGCTCATACGTTGCTAGCTGGCGGTCAGCACTGGAGCCTTCCGCCAGAATATGGGCGGCGTACTCTACTTCGTTGCGGCTTCCTAGCTCATCCACGACATCATCAATGAACCAGCCGATCAACTCACCGATCAATTCGCGCGCAGGCAGCTCCTCTCGCTTGCCAAAATCAATGAGCTTCCCATCCAGACCGTAGCGCACAGCGCGCCACTTGTTCTCTTCGATGAGTTCAGGCTGGTAGACACGGAAGGTCAGGTTGTCACGGCGCAGCTTCCAGAGCTTGGCGACGATGGCCTGGAAGATGGCCGCGACACAAACGGCCTCGTCCACTCGTGTGCAGACATCGCAGATGCGCAGTTCCAACGTGGGATACTTCCAGTTTGGGCGAATATCCCACCAGAGTTTGGTGCCATCAGGGATATTATTGGTGGCGACCAATGTGTCTACTAACGAGGTGAGGTCGGCCCAGGAATCAAAAACACGCGGAATGCCGGTGCGCGGGAAGTTGCGAAAGATGATGCTGCGGTAGGACTTCAGGCCGGTAAGGCGGCCCATCCAGAACGGTGAACTGGTCGCCAGGCAGAGCAGATGGGGCAGCAGATAGCGGGCAACGTTCATGGCGTCTACCAGAAATTCGCGGTCTTCAATCGCTACATGCACATGGGTGCCAAAGATCAGCAGGCGCCTCGCCAGTTCCTGCATATCCTTGTGAACGCCCAGGTAGCGTTCCTGGGGGGTGATTTCCTGCTCCATCCACGAAGAGAACGGGTGTGTCCCCGCAGCGACGATCTTCAGCCCGCCCCTGGCCGCCAGGTCCATGACCCCTTTGCGCAGGCGCACGAGTTCGGCCCGCGCCTCCGCCGGGGTCTGGCAAACGTTGGTGCCAATTTCGACAATTGATTGGTGTAGTTCGGGCTTGATCTCTTGCAGGAGGAGGGTTTGTTCTCCCTCCATCATCTGCGTGATGTAGGAGCGGAGTTCGCGCGTCTCCGGGTCAATGATCTGATACTCTTCTTCAATGCCGATGGTAAGGGATGGTGGCTTCATAGTCATGCTGGCCTCCCTCATAATCCTGTCCGCGATAGATGTCACCTGCTTTGTTTGGAAGCTCCTGCCTCCAACAAGCTCTGATATGTGATTACCGCTTGTCTACGAGAAACGTCGGCACTGTCGAGCCGCCGCCAGCGGTGACGTTCACCAGGGCGTCGGTTGAGAGGCGAGTCAGGCAGCCGTCTATATACTCACCGTACCAGGCGAACGGCGCAGTATCCATAATGCGATCCGTAATCTGAAGGCGCCCGTCAACCAGGCAGGGATAAGCCTCGTTGGGGACGGCCACGCGCTCTTGCACGACAAAGGGTTCGCTCAGGGCGGTCTGTAGCGCGCGTGTCCAGTTCTGCTCGTCGGTTTCCCAACCCAGGATGATCCCCTTGCCTCCGTACTCGTCGTTGGCTTTCAGGACGAACCGCTCGCGGTGTTCAAGGATAAAGGGGATCAGGTCCACCGGCTGATCGCGGTAGAGCGTCTGACGCTCCTCTACGCGGCGCGTCCAGGGGATATGGTCTTCGATGGCTTTGCGCTCCTGGCTGCTGAAGATACTGGCGTTGCGCTCATCGCTCAGGACCGCCAGGCTGGCCTTTTTGTGCAGGATTTTGCAGCGGAAGGGGTTGACCATACAGACGGCCCTATCGCGCACTGCGCGAATGACCGGGTGGTCGCGCCCGCCGCGCTCAATCAGTTCGCTCAGCAGGACGCGCTTGTAGATCAGGTCAATGGGGGTATCGCCGATGGAGAGGCGTCCGTTCTCATACTCCACTTCGCGCGGGTCGGCGATAAGACAGTCCAGACCCTGCGACTTGAAGTACTGCTCAAAGAGAACGAACTCGCTGTAGGTCGGTACTTCCCGCCAATCCAGAATGGCGATCCGGGGCGCTTCGCTGCGTCCCGCCCATTGCTGGTAGGCGTCCAGCAGCACATGAAGCAAACTGTGGCGCGCTGGCAGGGCGCGCACCTCATAGCGGCGCAGATATTCGCGCATCACCGGCAAGGTGTAAAAGATGTCCGAAAGAGCGTCGTTATACGCCTGGGCAGCCGGGGTTTCGGCATTGTACTCGGTCAGGCGCAGCCCGCCATGTTCGGTGACGAAAAAGGTATCAATCCGCGAGGTTGGGCTGGCGGCGCGAAAGCCGGGGTCATGCTGGACTAGATCGATTTCCCAATCGGTCAGGCAAAACTGGGCGCGGATACTCTCCTGCTCCAGAGCGGCGCGCAAGGCTGTATCGAAGGCGCTCAAGAGCGTCTGCACCCGCGTTTGCAAGAAGCGGTACTGTTCACTGGTGATGAAGCGGGGGCGCAGGACGGTGCAGAGTGGTCGCTGACCAAAGAAGAGGCCACGACGCTGAAGCTGGTCGTCAAGCTGGGCCTGCGACGCAGCAGCCAGGTCGTCATAGAGCAGTTCGTGATAGCTCTGAATTGCTTCCCGCAGCAGCATAAGAAGCTCCTCTCAAGCGTCTCTGGCGGGCGCTGCCACTTTAGACCGGCGTAGAGGCTTCTGAGGCGCAGGCGTGGCCTGGCTGCTCTCGTCGGTTTCGGCAAAAAGGGTATCCCAACGTACATCGCGGCGCTGCGGGCGTGGCTCCTTTGCCAGCCGGATAGCCATATCGGCCATATGCTTGACGGCCCAGTCAAAGAAAACGGGGGTGAGCGAGTTGATGTCCATATCGGGGGCGGGGTTCATAAAATCAATGGCATAGGGGACGCCAGCGCGGATGGCCCATTCCAGGGAGTTCATATCATAGCCCAGGGCGCGTACCAGCTTCAGCGAATCGGCGATGATGCGCTGGCGAAGCTTCGGGCTGAGGTACGTATCGTCGTCGTGGTATCTGCGCTCGCCCGGGTCATATCTGATCGGCAGCACTTCCTCTCGACCCAGGGCGATGCAGCGAACGAATTGGTCCCAGCGGATGAACTCCTGAACGACCATCGTCAGCAGGCCAGAGTGGTCGTAGTGGGAGATGAGTTCTTCCAGCGAGTGGCAGATGTAGACCTCTTTCCAACCACCGCCATGCGCGTCTTTGAGAACACAGGGCAGGCCAACGTAGTCAACGATGCCCTGCCAGTCGAGGGGGTAGACCAGGTTACGCAGGCTCTCGTTGTGAACGATGCCGGGGACATACTCTTTGTTCGGCAAAGCGACGGTCCTGGGGCTGGCGATGCCCAGTCTGGTTGCCAGCGATGCCTCGAAGAACTTATCATCGGCGGTCCACATGAAGGGGTTGTTGACGATATGGGCGCCCTGAAGCGCGGCGTGTTTCAGATAGGTGCGATAGAAGGGGACTTCGTGGGAGATGCGATCAATGATGACCGCGTAGGGGCAGGGGTCGTCCATGTGGATGCCATCGAGCTTGACGAACTCGGCCTCGACGCCATCATTACGGCGGTTGACTTCTTCAATGAAAGCAGGAGGAAAGGACCACTCCCGCCCGACAATCAGCCCAACCTTCAAGACCATGCTCCGGCTCCCTTCGCTAATCATGTCCTCCGATATACCGTTGAATCATCTCTTGCCAATACGGCCAATCGTGGCGCCAGCCATCCCAAACGCGCAAGGCGTTGCCGATGCTCTTGCTCCAGAGGATGCCCGATAGCTGCTGGTTGCTGGGGCAGGAGGGATCGTCGCTCCCGATGGCGAGGATAATATCCTGGCGCTGTAAGGCTGTCAAGCGTTCTGGCTCATGCTCGTTGCTGATGAAATCGAGCGGGGAGTTGAAGTAGAGGGTGTCGTCGGAGTAGCCATCCGCCCAGTGCCGAATATTATAAGCGCCGCTCATCCCGATGGTGCGGTTGACCAGGTGGGGATAGCGCAGGGCAAAGTTGACGGCGTGGTAGGCTCCGAAGCTGGCCCCGGTGGTGATGACGAAGGGGTCGGCGTTCTCCTGGGCAGTGAAGGGTATGACTTCGGTTAAGAGATAGTGATCGTATTGGGCATGGCGCTGTACGCGCTCAGCCGGAAGACGCCCTTTGGCATACCAGCTTTCGCTGTCAACACTATCAACGCAGTACAACTGAATCCAGCCACGTTCCAGATGCTTACTCAATGCGCCGACCAGCCCGCGATCTTCCCAGTCGAAAAAGCGGCCCATCGAGGTTGGGAAGGCGATGACGCGCGCGCCAGCATACCCAAACGCCAGCAGCTCCATATCCCGATCAAGTGATGTACTATGCCAGCGATGATACTCCCGCTTCATGAAACCACCAGCCCCCATGTAATACTGCAACGGCTGGCGCTTTCACCCACCACAGTATACCTGCCCTGCCAGCAACGGCTGACATCCTCGCTCCGGCTACCAGCATCACGATGATAGCAGCCGCGTGTCATACCGTCAACCAGGAAATTAAGAGGGGGTTCCACCACCCATCGGGGGCCACTTGTAGCGCCGCCAGGATGGCGGCTCAACGTTGGCCTGCCGCTACGATAGATTGGAGGACGAACGCCACTTGTAGCGCCGCCATCCTGGCGGCTAACGATTCGCCTGGGCGAGCATTCGCCCTCCAGGCCAACGTACCAACAGGCCAGCGATGGCCGCCTGGAAGGCGGCGCTACAAGTGGCCCCCGATGGGTGGTGGAACTATGAGAGGGTAGAGAGGCCGCTCTCACGATCATGCGCTATCTGGTCCAGATCGCGCTGAGCCGGAGAGCCAAAGCCACCGCCGCCAGGGGTTTGTATGATGAGTTCATCGCCCTGACGCATGAGAAAAGTGGTTTTGGCGGGAAGGGGTACGTGTGTCTGGTGGTCATTGTGGCGGAGAAGGGTGCGCTCGCCGGTTCTTCCTGGCTGGCCTCCTTGAGCGCCTGGCGGAGCAAAGCGAGCGCGATCACCCAGCAACGTCACGGTTGCCCTATCCGTCAGGAGCGCGAAGCCGCGCACCAGGCCGCAGCCGCCGCGCCATTGCCCTTGCCCGCCGCTGTTTTCGCGGAACTCATAGTGAGTCATGCGGATGGGAAAGTGTCGCTCCATCGCCTCAATGGGGGTGTTGAGGGTGTTGGTCATGTTGGTCTGGATGCCGTCAATGCCATCCAGCCCCGGACGCCCGCCCATGCCGACGCCAATCGTTTCGTAAAAAGCCCAATCATCTCCGCCCACCATCAGATTCGTCATGGTTCCGCCGCCACAGGCTGGCACACGCTCAGGCGCGACTTTGGCGAATGCCTGAAGGAGCACATCAGCGTTGCGCATGGAGGTTTCGACATTCCCGCCCGCCACAGGCGCTGGGAAGCGCGGGTTGAGCAGCGTGCCTTCTGGCGCAGAAACGGTGACAGGCCGGAAGCAGCCCTCGTTCATGGGGATGGTGTGGTCGGTGACACTGCGCAGCACGTAATAGACGGCTGAGAGCGTGACGCCAAACACGGCATTCACAGGCGCCTGAACCTGGGCATCTGTGCCGGTATAGTCCACACTGATTGCGCCGTCGGCAAGGGTGAGCGTTACTTTCAGCCGCACAGGAGTGTCGCTCTGTCCGCTGTCATCAAGATAGTCTTCAGCTTCGTAGCGGCCAGCAGGAAAGCCCGCGAGCTGGTGTCGCAGGCGTATCTCTGATTCATCCAGAATGCGATTGACGGCGGCGCGAAAGATGGGCAAGCCGTAGCGCGCGATCACTTCCTGGAGATGAAGCTCGCCCCGGAGATTTCCGGCCACCTGGGCGCGCAGATCGCCCATACGCGAGGCCGGGGTGCGCGAGTTGGCGCAGATGATGTCGGCAATATCCTGCTGGAAGCGAGCGCCAACCATCAATTTGACCGGAGGCAGAATCAGCCCCTCTTGGAAGACTTCGGTGGCGTCACTGGAGATGCTGCCAGGGACTCTCCCGCCAACGTCGGTGTGATGGGCCTTGCTGGCGGCATAGCCCACCAAGTGCTGCTCGTAATAGATGGGGCGAATGAGCGTGATGTCGTTCAGGTGCGTGCCAGCGATATAGGGATTGTTGACGACGATCATGTCGCCCGCATCCAGGCGCTGGCCGTGCCTCTCCAGGTACGCCAGTGTATTGGAGATGCCAACGGGCAAGGAGCCAAGATGAACCGGGATATGCTCCGCCTGGGCAATCAGCCTGCCACGCTCATCAAAGAGCGCGCAGGAATGGTCGAGCCGCTCTTTGATGTTGGGCGAGAAAGAGGCGTTGCGCACGACAATGCCCATTTCTTCGCTGGCGTAGAGCAGGGCGTTGCGGATGACCTCAACGATGATCGGGTCTGGCCCTGGCTGCTGACTCGTTCCCATACTAGCGCTCCTGTCCTTCATCCTCATCGCTGGAAAGAGGTATTCGCTGCGCAGTTGAAGAACCGTGTGCTTGAAGATATTCTCATCAGCCACAAACTTCATGAGGCGGCACGCTCTGCCCGCTCTGCTTCGGCATGCGCCAGGCCAGCCGCATAGTCTAAGACGGCCAGGATGCCTTCACGGGTCAAGCGTGGGTAATTATCAAGCAATTGCTCGACGGTATAGCCATCGGCTAGCCGCTCTAAGATCAGTTCCACCGTCAGACGAGTGTCCTTAATCACCGGCTTGCCATTCATCACTTCGGGGTCACGTTCAATCAAGGGATACCGTGTCTGCTCCATAGTGTTTCCCCTTTCCTTAAATCAGTTCTCAGTGTCCAGTATGCCCCATTTGGGGCAATAGAGCAAGGCGGCCCTCTCTGCTCGGTACTCATAGCTCTCCTCCGCTGCGCTCAAGGACGAGATTGGTCAGGCGGTCAACGCTGGCTTTCCAGCCGGGCGGCAGCATAGTAGTCGTGTCATATTGCTCGATAATGGCCGGGCCGCTCACGATATTGCCTGGGAGCAGGCGCTCACGCTGATAAATCGGGGTCGCGTGGAATGCGCCCGATTCATCGAAGAAGACGGGCCGCTCTCCCACCTGGGCCTCGCTATCTGGCTGGCTGTGTCGGAGCGAGTAGGCTGGCGGCGCGGGTTTGGCGCTCTGAACAATCGCTTCGAGCCTGGCCGCTACCAACTCGATCTCGTTGTCGCGCGCGCCATAGCCGTAGGTCTGTTCGTGCAAGACGTGGAATGCCTCCTGTACTTCTCGCAGCCCGCTGGCATCGAGCAGAGCAGGGGCAGGCAGCGTCAGGTCAAAGGACTGGCCCATGTAGCGCATTTCCAGCTTGCGCCGAAAGGCGATCTGGCCTGGCTCTGTTTGTTCTCTGGCGAGCGCCTGCTGGCCCTTCGCTTCCAACTGCTTGAAGATGCCCTCCAACTGGTCCGGGCGGCATGCCGAGGCAGACGCGAGGATAGAGCGCAATTCGGTGTGCGTGTGGTCGGCCACCAGCAGACCCCAGGCGGAGAAAAGCCCTGGTTGGGGAGGGATGAGAATCCGGGGGAGCGCCAGTTCATCGGCCAGGGCGCAGGCATGCAGTGGGCCAGCGCCACCAAAGGCCACCAGGGTGAAGAGCCGGGGATCATGCCCGCGTTCCAGCGAAACGATACGCAGGACTTTCGCCATATCTGCATTGATGAGGCGAATAATACCGGCAGCCAGACGAACGCTGTCAAACCCCGCAATGCGCCCGGCCATCTGCGCCAGCGCGTCCTCGGCCAGCTCCCGCGAGAGGACCACCGCGCCGCCCGCAAGCTGGCCCGGATTGAGACGCCCCAGCACCAGATGAGCGTCTGTGACCGTTGGCTCCTGAGCGCCTTTGCCATAGCAGACGGGGCCGGGGTCTGCGCCCGCGCTCTGTGGGCCGACGCGCACCGCGCCAGCGCCGTCAATCCAGGCGATGGTTCCGCCGCCCGCGCTCACTTCCGCCAGGTCAATAAACGGGAAGCGAACCGGATAGCCGCTCCCGCGTACCGCCCGGCCACTGTGCGTGCGCCCCGCTGCCTCGAACTCTCCTACGACCTGGGGCATGCCATCCAGAATCATGCCAGCCTTGGCGGTGGTGCCGCCCATATCGAAACTCAGCAGCCGTTCGATGCCAAGCAGCTTCCCAAGATGGGCCGCGCCGATGACGCCGCTGGCGGGGCCGGATTCGATGATAGTAGCTGGCCGGGCCATGACCTGAGCCGCGCTGGATACCCCGCCGTTGGATTGCATGATAAACAGCGCGGCCTCGCGCCTCTCCTGGGCCGTTTCTAGCCGCTGGAGGTAGTCGCGCACAATCGGGGCGAGCAGCGCGTTCATGACGGTGGTGCTGGCGCGCTCGTACTCGCGCTCCTCCGGGTCTACCTCAGAGGAGAGGGTGATGGACAGGCCGGGGAACTGCTCAAGCAGAACCTGGCGGGCGCGTCGTTCATGGACGGGGTTCTGATAGGCGTGCAGGAAGCAGATGGCCGCGTGCCTGATGCCACGCTCGGAGAGTTCACGCGCAATGCCGCGCAAGGCCGCTTCATCTAGCGGTTCGACCACGACGCCGCGCGCGTCCAGGCGCTCACGAACGCCAAAGCGGTCACGCCGCGCTACCAGGGGAGGAGGACGGCGCACAAAGAGGTTATAGACTTCTGCGCGGCCCTGACGGCCAATCTCCAATACGTCACGAAATCCGGCGGTGGTGATGAGCGCCAGCCGGGGAAGGTCCAGGTGCAATTGCCCCAGCAGGGCGTTGGTGGCAAGCGTGGTGGAATGGCTGATGAGGCTCACGGGCGCGTCGGGCTGGTCATGAAAGAACGCCTGGAGGGCATGCAGCGCGCCCTCTTCAGGCGCCTGGGGAGTGCTGGAGACTTTGTAACGCAGGAGCGCGCCAGCCTGCTCATCAAAGGCGAGCAGATCGGTGAAGGTGCCTCCCACGTCTATGCCGAAACGATACGCGCTCATGGCTCAGGGCTGCCAGAAGCTTTGGCAGCGGCTCGCGCGCCCGCGCCTCCGGCGGCGGGTGCTTGCGGGAACTGGGTTCCCGCATTCTCGCTCCCGTTGGTCGCTCGCGCGCCCGCGCCGACGACATAGCCGGAGCCAGTAGGGCAGAGGTCAATCAAGACGCATTGCTGGCAGAGCGGCTTGCGGGCCTGGCACACGGCCCGCCCATGATAGATCAGGAGGTGGGTGATGGCGAGCCAATCCTGGCGGGGCAGCTTCTTCATGAGTTCCTGCTCGATCTTGAGCGGGTCTTCGCTGCTGGTGAGGCCCAGTCGTTGGCTGAGGCGTCTTACGTGGGTGTCTACGATGATCCCTTCGACTTGGCCGAGGGCGTTGCTCAGAACGACGTTGGCGGTTTTTCTGGCAACGCCGGGCAGGGCGATGAGTTCTTGCATCGTGTGGGGAACCTGGCCGTCATAACGCTGGACGAGGATCGCGGCGGTGGCCTGGATGTTCTTCGCCTTGTTGCGATAGAAGTTCACCTGCTTGAGATCTTGTTCAAGCTGCGCCAGCGGGGCCGCCGCGTAATCCTGGGCGGTCCGGTATTTCTTGAAGAGGGTCTTCGTGACCATATTGACGCGCTCGTCGGTACACTGGGCCGACAGGATCGTCGCTATGAGCAGCTCCAGCGGCGTGGTGAAATCGAGGGAACACTTTGCGTCAGGATACGCCTGGTGGAGTCGCGCAATCAATTCGCTGGCTCGTTCTTGCTCGGTCATCTTGCTCCCCCATTGAATCTCTTCGGCGATTACAGCGCCCTGCGTGAGTAGGGTCGCCCGCGCGTGGCGGGCGCCGCTCTCGAACGGCAGGTTGAGGCTTATCTGCGGGCCGCCTGTCTATTATACCTGCTCACTGCCAGTTCGTAAGCCTCGGCCAGCAATGGCCGCACCTTCGTTTCAAGCGTCTCGGCGCTGGGGTTGAGTACACACACCCAGTACATCCGCCCATACACAGGATGAGGCATCAGGTGATCCAGGGCGGTGAAGTCGTGGTCACTGGAGGTAGCGCCGCTTTCAGCCGCGCTGTCCCTGCCGGAAGACGCCTTTGGCAAGCCGAACAGCGAGCGAAACGTCTGCTTGCCAAGGCCGATGTTCAGTCGAAAGACTGACGGGCGGTTGAGGTTGGAGAACTGGTCAAAGGCATCGCTCGTCACAATCGTCACAAACGGAAACCGGTGATCCGGCGGCACGGTACTATCCGGGTTGTAGAAGAAGAAACTGGCGTCCGAAGCGACCACCACATCCACGCCCTGAAACCTATCGGTGATGTACTGGCTGATCTCAGCTTCGTTCACGTTAATACCCTCAGCTTTCATGGCCGCATGCTTTACGACGCCGCCACAGGCTGTCCCTCCCTGTGGGAAGGGCCGCTGGCCTCGGCTGGGCCTCGGCCCTCTCGCTCCCGTTGGTCGCTCGCGCGTCCCTCGCGTGTGCGGGCGCGCTCGTGCTGCGTGAGATACCGCTTGCGCAGGCGAATGGCCTGGGGCGTGACTTCGACCAGTTCATCGGGGGCGATGAAGTCGAGCGATTGTTCCAGGCTTAATTTGATGGCAGGCGTCAGCCGCACCGCAATCTCGGCGGTAGAAGAACGCACGTTCGTTTGTTTCTTCTCTTTGCAGACGTTGACGACCAGATCGGCAGGGCGGCTGTTCAGGCCAACGATCATGCCTTCGTAGACCGCTGTACCCGGCTCGATAAAGGTATCGCCGCGCTCCTGCGCGTTGTTCAGGCCATAGGTCACGGCGACACCAGTCTCCGAAGCGATGAGCGCGCCCATGCGCGCGCTGCCAATCTGGCCCGACCAGGGCTGATAGCCTACCAGCAGGCTGCCCATCGCGCCGTTGCCCTGGGTCAGCGTCAGAAAGGCGCTGCGGAACCCGATCAGGCCGCGCGTGGGGAGGTGATATTCCAGGCGCACGTTGCCATTGCCGTCGTGGCTCATGTTGCTCAGTTTTGCCTGGCGCTTGCTCAGGGTCTCGCTCAAGGGTCCGATATATGCCTCGCGGGTATCCAGAATTAACTGCTCAACGGGTTCCATGACGCGCCCATCCTCATCTTTGGTGATGACTTCGGGGCGCGACACCTGAAACTCGTAGCCTTCCCGGCGCATCGTCTCGATGAGAATCGCCAGGTGCAGTTCGCCCCGGCCAGAGACGATGAACTCGTCGGCGCTGGAGCCGTCTTCGACGCGCAGGCTGACGTTGGTTTCCAGTTCACGATACAGCCGCGCCCGCAGTTGGCGAGAGGTGCAGTATTTGCCTTCGCGGCCTGCAAAGGGGCTGGTGCTGACGCTGAAGGTCATCTTGAGCGTTGGCTCGTTAATGGCAATCGTCGCCAGCGCCTCTGGCTGCTCAGGGTCGGTGATGGTTTCGCCAATGTTGGCTTCGGCAATGCCGGTGATCGCCACAATATCCCCGGCTTCAGCCTGCTCAATTTCCAGGCGCTGCAAGCCTCGATAGGTGAAGATCTGCGCTACCTTGTGGCGGCTGATTGCGCCGTCACGATCAAGGCGCGCGACGGTCATGCCGGAGCGAATCTTGCCCCGGCTGATGCGCCCGATAACGTATTTGCCTTTGTAGTCGTCGTAGTCCAGCGTCGTCACCAGCAGTTGCAGGGGGGCTTCGCTGTCTACGACGGGCGCGGGGATGTGCTGGACGATGGCCTCGAAGAGCGGGCCAAGCCCCTGGTTGGTATCTTCCAGGCTGCGGCGGGCAATGCCTTCGCGGGCAATCGCGTACAGCACCGGGAAATCAAGCTGCTCATCCCTGGTTGCCAGTTCCAAAAACAGGTCTTGCGTCCAGCCGAGTACCTGCTGCGGGCGGGCGTCGCGGCGGTCTATCTTGTTGATGACGACGATGGGGCGCAGACCGAGTGCAAACGCCTTCTGCAAGACAAAGCGCGTCTGCGGCATGGGGCCTTCGACAGCATCCACCAGCAATAAGCAGCCATCGGCCATGTTGAGGACACGCTCGACCTCGCCGCCGAAGTCGGCGTGGCCGGGGGTGTCTATGATGTTGATTTTGATGCCCTTATAGAGAATTGCCGTGTTCTTGGCAAGAATGGTGATGCCGCGCTCGCGCTCTAACTCGTTGGAGTCCATGATGAGTGAGCCAACTTGCTGATTTTCGCGGAAGACGCTGCTTTGTTTCAGCAGGCCATCAACCAGGGTCGTTTTGCCATGATCAACGTGGGCGATAAGAGCGATGTTGCGAATGTCGTGACGGGTTAGAGAGCTAATACCAGATCACCCCAACTTTTCTCAATCCCTGCCCAGGCAGGCGGTTCATATACAGAGAGATAAGCGCCTCCAGCACGTCTGGCGGCGCCCCATCCATCATTATAGCACATGTCTGCCGCCTGGCGGGGGGCCACTTGCAGCGCCGCCACCTTGCCTGGCGGGGGGCCACTTGCAGCGCCGCCATCCTGCCTGGCGGGGGGCCACTTGTAGCGCCGCCATCCTGGCGGCTCAACGCTGGCCCGCCGGTACGGTGGCCTGGAGGGCGCACGCTCGCTCTAGCGAATCGTTGGCCGCCATCTTGCCAGGCGGGGGGCCACTTGTAGCGCCGCCATCCTGGCGGCTCAACGCTGGCCTGCCGGTACGGTGGACCGGAGGGCGAACGCCACTGGTAGCGCCGCCGTCTCGGCGGCCCAACGCTGGCCTGTTGGTACGGTGGCCTGGAGGGCGCACGCTCGCTCTAGCGAATCGTTGGCCGCCAAGATGGCGGCGCTACAAGTAATATGCTTCGCTTGCCAACACCTCCTGTGTGATGGAGCCGTCCGGTCAGGGGCTTGACAAGGTAGAACTTTTGTTCTACTCTTGCAAAAGAGCGTCTGATTCTTTGCCCCCAGGGGCGCTCGCTTCCCCTCTGAGTGCTGCGGCTGCGTGCTGGCGAGCAGGGGGGTGGATGGGGTGGTGGTTGGTTCCCCTCTTGAAAGGAGAAGATTTCCCTATGCGTGTGCAATCCATTGGCGATTATGACAGGCTGCCTGTGCGCGAGGCGCTGGCGCAGGGCGAGGACGACGTGGAATCCGGCCCGCCAGAGCAGGACGAGGCTGAGCCGCCGATGCGGCCCCTGGGCTACGTGTGTCCAGAGTGCGGGAGCAACGCCCTGGTCTATGAAGAAGGCTGCCAGAAGTGCTATGCCTGCGGCTACAGCGCGTGCTGATGTGACGGTTGTGGTTGTGTTCGGGCGCATTCCCCCTGCCGACAGGTGGCGGGGGGATGCGTCTGTGTGGAGGAGGATGATGATGGCTGGAGGAGACTCCCCGATGTTCCCGCACGCCCTGGATGCCGAAGAGGCGCTGCTGGGCTGTATCCTGATTGACCCGTCGGCGCTGTTCGCCGTCAGGACGCTCACCCCCGACGATTTCTACCGCGAGGCGCACGCGACGATCTTTGCCACGATGCGCCAGTTGGACGCCGACGGCATGGCCGTAGATGTGGTCACGGTTTCGACGCGCCTGGAGCGCACCGGCCAGCTTGAGCGAGCGGGCGGGTTCGTCTACGTGAACAGCCTGCCCAATGCCGCGCCGACCTCGCTCAACGCGGTGCATTATGCCAATCTGGTCCGGCAAGCCTCCCAGGGGCGCAAGGTGCTGGAGGTGGCTGGCGACCTGGCCGCTATCGGCTATCACAGCGACGAACCGGCCAGGGAGGCGGTGCGGGCGGTGGAGGCGCTGGCGGCGCAGGCGGAGGAGGAGACGCTGGACCTGTCGCCCGAAGAGGCGCGTGCGCGGCTGGCCGCGCTGGCTCCGACGCTGGTGCGCGTGGATGACCTGCTGCGCCAGGAGTTCCCGAAGACGCTGTGGGTCGTGCCGGACCTGCTGCCCGAAGGGTTGACGCTGCTGGCGGCCAAGCCCAAACTGGGCAAGTCGTGGCTGGCGCTGGGGCTGGCGCTGGCGGTGGCCTCCGGCGGCGTGGCGCTGGGCAAGACGCCGGTGGAGGCGGGCGATGTCCTCTACCTGGCGCTGGAGGACAGCCCCAAGCGGCTGCGGAACCGCACAGAGCAACTCTTGCAGGGGGAGCCGCCGCCGAGTCGGCTGGAGGTGACGACCCGCTGGCCGCGATTGGACGATGGCGGGCTGCGGCTGCTGGAGGTCTGGCTGCTGGGGCATCCCGAGGCGCGGCTGCTGATTCTGGATACGCTGGCGAAGATTCGCGGCCACGCCAGAAGCGCGACGCTCTATGGGGAGGATTATGCCTCGCTGGAGCAGGTGCAGGCGCTGGCCCATGCCCGCAGCGTGAGCATCCTGGTGATTCACCATACGGGCAAGGAGAGCCGCGAGGATGCGCTGGACGAGGTGAACGCGACGCAGGGCTTGAACGGCGTGGCGGATAACGTGCTGGTGCTGCGCCGCGAGCGGGGCAAGCCGCAGGCGAGGCTGATTGGCGATGGCCGCGAACTGCTGGGCATCGAGCAGACGCTCCAGTTCGACCCGACCACCGGGGCATGGCGGCTGGCCGAGCCGGTCCCCG
>DATBHW010000079.1 GCA_036557285.1 Ktedonobacterales bacterium | reverse complement strand
CGCCTCACCGGCGACCAGGGCTGCCCGTTCAGCGTTTCCACGTGCCAGCGTTTGGCCGCCGGGACGGCGGCGCTACACAGGCGGCCTTCGCGCATCCTGCCAGCAAAACAACACAGCAGAGAAAATTCGGGATGACTCATGGTGTTCACGCCCTGGTAGGAACGCCCGCCTAGAGCGCGCAAATCTCCTCGTAAGTTGGCAGGTTTTCCGGGTGGGCGTTTGCGCCGCAGGCCGGACACTGCGGATCACGATAGAGCTTCAATTCCTGAAACTCGGCGCTGAGCGCGTCAAACGTGAGCAGACGCCCGACGAGCGGGTCGCCCTTTTCCAGAATGAGCTTGATAACCTCGCTGGCTTGAAGCATCCCGACGATGCCCGGCAGAATCCCCAGCACGCCTGCTTCGGCGCAGCTAGGAGCCAGCGCGGCGGGCGGTGGCTCAGGATAGAGGCAGCGATAGCATGGCCCATCATAGGGCTTAAAGACGGTAAGCTGCCCCTCGAAGCGGAAGACGCTGCCATGCACCACCGGCTTGTTTGCCATGACTGAGGCGTCATTCAGCAGATAGCGCGTGGGGAAATTGTCAGTGCCATCCAGAATAATATCGTAGCCGGCGATCAGTTCGGCCACGTTTTCTTTAGTGAGGCGGTCATTGATGGTCACGACCTTACTATCGGGGTTGAGCGCCTCGATAGTCTCGCGCGCCGAATCAACCTTCAGGCGACCAATGCGGCTGGTGTTATGCAGAATCTGGCGTTGGAGGTTGCTCTCGTCCACGATGTCGGCGTCTATGATGCCCAGCGTCCCTACGCCCGCGGCGGCCAGATAATAGGCCGCTGGCGACCCCAGGCCGCCCGCGCCGATCAGCAGGACTTTGGCGTCCAACAGTTTCATCTGGCCCTGCTCGCCGACCTCTGGCACCAGCAAATGGCGGCTGTAACGCCTGGCCTGCGCCTGAGTCAGCACACGTGGTTGTGTGAATGGATACCCCAGCCCCTTCCACATGCCAAAACCGCCAGCCATAGATACCGGCTCACGATAGCCCATACGCTTCAGGGTATCGGCTGCCAGGACAGAGCGAACGCCACCCGCGCAATACAGAATCACCGGCTTGTCTTTATCGGGTACTGCTTCTTCAATATCAAGTTCGAGGTACCCACGCGGGACATGAATCGCGCCGGGGATGTAGCCTTCGTCCCACTCATGCTTTTCGCGCACATCAACCAGCGTATAGTCTCCCTCTGACAGCCGACTTTTGACTTCAGTCGGATTCCATTCTTTGATTTCACTTCGCGCCCGGCGCATCAATTCGCGGGAGGAAGTACCCATAGCCATACCTGGATGACCTTCTTTCAACTGCTCGCGCCAGTCGTTCTGGCAGGTGTCGAACTTGATAAAATCTATCGCTTTACTTTATGAAGCACAAGGTAAAAATAGCATTATTGCGCCATTTTGTCAAGCAGCGATCAAAGCTGATGAGCGTGTTGTTTTTGTTGGCCTGCTCCCTTTGACACGATGCGTGGCATAGATTATGTAAGACTCTGGCAAGGTTCTTTTGCTGAGACTTGCCGGGGCAGTGCTCTCTTGCTCTGGAGGAGGATTCTATGCCCGCTCAGGATACCGCTTCATCGGAGTGTGAGCCATCTGGACCTGCATGGCCTCTGAGACCGCGCGGCATTTTTTTATTGACGTTCATCATTCTGCTAGCTATCGTGCTGTCCGGGTGTGTCAGTTCAGAATATACCGCAAACCAGCCAGCGCAAACCGCTCGCCCGCCCACGACCATCTCTCCAGGGGCCAGCGACCTTCAGCAGAACGTGATCACAGTGATTGATGCGGTGCAGCCATCGGTGGTTGAGATTGAGGGATTTAGCGCGGCAGGAGGAGCGATTGGTTCGGGCGAGATTTTGACGAGCGATGGCTTTATCGTGACCAACGATCATGTAGTGCGCGGCTTTACCAACTTTCGTGTGCGCATTGGCGCGAATCAGATTGTTTCGGCCAGGCTAATCGGCGAAGACCCGCAGGATGATCTGGCAGTTCTCAAGGTTGGGGTCAGCAAACTACAGCCGATCAGTTTTGGAGACTCCTCCAAAGTGGAAGTCGGCCAATTTGCTGTAGCTGTTGGCAGCCCGTTAGGATTGGAGGAGACGGCTACCCTTGGCATTGTGAGCGCGCTGAATCGTTCGGCCAGCGAGGGGCCAAATGGCCCGGCCCAGACGCTGGTGGGGTTAATCCAGACCAGCGCGCCCATCAATCCAGGCAACAGCGGAGGCGCATTGGTCGATCTGCAAGGGCAGCTGATTGGCATTCCCACGCTGGCCGCAGTTGATCCAACCATAGGCGCTCCAGCCAATGGCATTGGCTTTGCCATCCCCTCTAACCGCGTGCAGTTTGTCACCCGGCAGCTTATTCAGCATGGCAGGCTGATAACGACGGGCCAGGGATTTCTGGGCATTGCGGGGCAAGATGTCACGCCTCAACTTGCCGCTGCGAATGGCCTTTCTGTGCAGAGGGGGGTTCTGGTTGCCGGTTTTGCTAAGGATGCTTCGGGCAAGAGCCAGGCACAGCAGGCGGGAGTTCGAGTTGGCGACGTGATTCTTGCTGTTAACGATCAGGCTATTGCCAACAGCGGTGATCTTGCCGCTCTGACCTTGAGTCAGAAACCGGGAACAAAGGTGAAGCTGACTGTTGCTCGTGACTCAAATCAGACGGCCATTCGAGTAACGCTGGGCGAGCGCCCGGTAAGCCTCTGACGGAGAAGGCGTATCCAGGAGAGCGTCGCGCACAGGAGAGAAGCAGGAGACGCCTCACGCGCTAGATGAAGCGTCTCGTTTTGTTGTGGTCTTTGGAGTTATAAGCAGTTTTGCTTGCTAGGCTTCCTCCACTTTGGTAGGGCCGGAAGCTTCTGTGCTTGCCGCGCCCGCACTGGTTGAGGAGCCGCCCTCTGTTGCCGGGCGCTTGAAGATGTAATAGGCGGACTGGGGAGAGAGTGGCTGGATGCCTACCAGTTCCCAGCCTTCGTGACCCAGGGCGTCAAGATAGCGCCGGGCAAAGGTGCTGCGGCGCTCTTCCCCACTGATAAGTGTTTCCTGGCCCTCGGACGAGATACGCCCACGATAATCAATATAGGCGACTTTATATTCCCATGCGGCCATAGGTGCTGTTCCCTTCTGAAAAACCTGATACCCGCCGATACCCGTCTCTTCTCTATCTATTGCAGGGCTGGGAAAGCTGGCGCGGCGAACACGCGCTCAGCGTAGAGTTTCTGAAAAAGCGCGTCTCCTGGTTTTGCCTGCCTCCAGCTTCCCTGGCCTCTGTGGAAAAGTATAGCCGGTTTATGCTGGCGTGTCGCCTGTGTTCTCTCCAGTTTTTCTCCCCGCAAAGGGTACAGCGCGCGCCCTGTAGAAATGTTCAGGATAGCCAGATGATTGCTGCTCAGTGAACGTCGGCGCTGCTTTGCCTGACCGGAGCCAACGAGGCATAATCTTCGGCGCTGCGCGCGTCTGGTTCGCCCTTGCGGCTTGTGAGGTATTTGACCTGTTCCAGCAGTTCCTCCAGGTCGAAGGGTTTGGTAAGATAGGCGTCGGCCTGAAGCAGCTCAGAGGGCGGATCGTAGATGGAGGCGCTCATAGCGATCACTGGCAATGGGTCGCCTGGCTCTTTACGCAAGCGTTCGATCAATTCGCGGCCATCCAGCACCGGCATTGAAAGATCAATAATGGCGAGCGCCGGGCGCTGTGTCCTGATCCAATGCAAGGCTGCCAGGCCATCGCTAAAAGTAACTGTTTGGAAGCCTTCCTGGTTAAGCAAAGCGGTAATCAGATCAAGAATATCGGGGTCGTCATCAGCTACAAGGACTGGTGCTGTCATCATAGAATCCTTTATAGACAAGGATGATTCACAGAGACAAGAGGTATTGGTAGAACTATTATCTCTGACGAGTCGCTTGCGCAAGGGTAACGTTCCCCGCTTTATCTGCTGCTGGAGATACCTCCTGTGCGGATGAAGGTCAACGCAGGAAAGCGAGAGATCGCTCCAGACCCTGTTAGCTCTGCTGCTGCAAGAAGTGTGCCAGGAGTTCAAGCGAACCCCTGGCTGGGCAGTTACCTGGCGTGTTGGAATTTGAGGGTGAAGGTGGCGCCCGTAGTGGTTCCCTCGCCGCTTTCGATCAAAAGCTGCCCATCATGCGCCTCGATAATACCCTTGGTGATATAGAGGCCAAGCCCGCTGCCCTTGATTTTGCGTGAGCGCGCTGGCTCCAGCCGCCCAAACGGCTTGAAGAGGTGCGCCTGGGCTTCTGGGGCGATGCCCATTCCTTCGTCATGGACGCTCAGGCAGTCCCATCCTTCGTCAGTCCAGAGGCGAACCGTGACCATTGTGTCAGAGTCAGAGTATTTGACGGCATTATCCAGCAGGTTGCCAAATGCCTGGATGATACGATCCCGATCATAGCTTCCCTGGAGATTGCTAGCGTCTTCCTGCGTGATCAAGGTGAAGTGATGGCTGGTGTGGGTAGAACGGAACTGTTCGATGGTGTCGCTTACCAGGGCGAAGAGATCACAGGATGTGCGCTGCAACTCAAACTGGCCGGTGGCGAGCCGAGATATATCCTGAAGATCCCGAATGAGGCGTTTCAGACGCTCACCCTGGCTGACGATAGAGCCGATGCTGCCCGTGATGCGTTCAGGTTTCTGGTTGGGCTGCCCAGCATATTGCGCGTAGCCAATAATCGCAGTGGCTGGATTCATGAGTTCGTGGGCCACCATTGCCAGGAAGAGGTTCTGCTGCTGCTGGGCGTCTTCCAGAGCTGCTTTGGCCTGGGCAAGCTCGTCGATCTTTTGCTGTAACGCCTCAGTGGCCGCGCCTACCTGGCGGCGCAGGTCGCTGTTGAATCGCTGAATCTTCTGGTTGGCTGATTCCAGTTCGCCCACACGCTCGGCCAGCTCGCGCTGGAGTCGCTGGCGCTCCAGGGCGCGGGCAACGGTCAGCTTCAACTCTTCTACATCGGTTGGCTTCACCAGATAGTCGTAGGCTCCCTGGCGCATCGCCTCGATAGCCGATTCAAGTGAGGCGTAGCCGGTGAGGACAATCGCCACGGTATCCGGGGCCAGCTTGCGTAGCTCAGCCAGCATTTCCAGGCCGTCATCGCTGCCCAGGCGCAGGTCGGTCAGGATGAGATCAAACGCCTGTTCGCGCAAGATGTTGAGGGCATCATGGCCGCTGGCAGCGCCTCGAACGTCGTAGCCCTCCATTTTCAAGATCGCCTGAATGGTGGTCAGGACACCCGGCTCATCATCAACCACCAGGATGCGCCCCTGACCGATAGGTGGTGTCAGGGCATTGGCGAGGGTGTGGGCTTGATCCTCTGCCTCTAATGGCAGCGGTGGGATGCTACGACTCATGCGATTCCTCCGTACTCCAGATAGAACAGGCTTTTTGTTTTTCTGATTGGCCTGGATGCTCTATTTGGCTTTCAGATGGCAGCGGCAAGCCAACCAGAAAGGTGGCGCCTTTGCCCACTTTGCTGTTGATATAAATCTGGCCGCCGTGGCTGCGGATAATCTCCTGGCATACCCAGAGACCCAGGCCGGAGCCGCGTCGCGCGCCTTTGGTTGAGAAAAATGGCTCAAACACGCGTGCGCGAATCTCTTCGGGGATGCCTTCGCCATCGTCGCGCACCCGCACCACCAGATATTTATCGGCCAGCATGATGTTATCGTACAGCCTGGCAATACGGGTCTGGATGAGCAGACCGCCGCCGTGTGGCATGGCGTCGCGCGCGTTCAAGAAGAGGTTCAGAAAGACTTGCTTAAGCTGATCGGCGGAAGCCATAATCGGCGGGAGTGTCGTGTCTAACTCCAGGCTGGTGATAATTTGTCGCCGCTGCAATTGCGGCTCTATGAGGGCGAGCGTCTCTTGGGCCACCCGATTGACATCGGTGAGCGCCATGCTGGCGGATGGTCGGGCTACGCCAAGCATCTGTCGGATGATGCGCGAGACGCGCTCAGTTTCGTGTTGGGCCAGTTCCAGGAATTCTCGCTGGGGGTCTTCTGGCTGTGAGCGGGCTACCAGCAGATACAGCGCGTTTTTAATAGCTTCCAGCGGGTTATTGATCTCGTGAGCGATAGAAGCGGTTAGACGGCCAGTGGCGGCTAACTTTTCCGATTCAAAAAGCTGCTGGCGGATGCGCCCTTCTTCTAATTCGTCCATGCGCGCGGCCTGGCCTGCCTCCAGACCGAGCAGCGCAGCGCCTATTTGCCCCGCTACCATTTCGAGCAGCGCCATATCCTGTGGGCTGAGCGAAGACGAGCGCGCGGCCACCAGCACTCCGCGCGCTGGCAGAGCGATATTGGCGTTCTTCTCCTGGTTCAGATCGGATGCGAAAGCAGGTTTGGGTGGCGGCAAGCCATCAATAACCTGGATGGGAAGGTCAGGGAGATAGGGAATCGGCGCCGCCACCCAGCCATACTCCCCTACCAGTTCCTGCAATGCCTGGTGATCGTAATTGCTGTGCAAATCCTCTTCAGAAACAAGCGTTGTGCCGGTCAGCGCAACGCGGGCCAACGGTTCAGTCTCGGCGGAAAGCGAGATCGCCAAGTGCGCGAGCGCCTCTTGCGAAACATTCAGGCCAACTGCGCCTTGAAGCGTTCGGTCGCCGCTCTCAGCGAAGGTCAGCAGAGCAACGAAAAGGCGCTCAAAGCGCAGGCGCTCCGCCAGACGCATGAGCAAGGGACTCAGTGCTCCATCATAGAGCGCGTATTGGGCAATCGTTACGGTTTGGAAAGGTGGCCCTGTTAGCATACACTGTTCTTTGCCGGAGCAGGCGTCTTCTGTTAGGTAATCGTTGTTTCTGATGGTATCACAGCGGGTTATTGACCAGCCATCATTGTAGATACGGCGCTGTGCGGGAAGAGAGGTATTTTAGTGGCGCGCGCCTGACGGATGGGCTATACTGAAAGTCCTATGTTTTTGCTGCATGCTTGAATGAAGCGCCCGAGTCGTACCTGCAAAGCGGTGTTGAAACTGCTGTCGGCATCACGTCCATGCAGAGAACAGCCGAGAGAGGGGAACTGCTGTTCCTTCTCTCGGCTGTTGGACTCGTTGTTGCTAAATGGTGGGGCGCTCCAGGTGCTAGGCGCGAATCTCCTCTACCATTGAGAGGTTGATAAAGAGATCACAGCTCTGGCGCAGAATGGAGGCTGTCGCCTCATCGAAGGCAGCCACCTCGACACGCACGCCATGATCGGAGCAATATTCCAGCAGTGGCAAGAAATCGCTGTCGCCGCTCACCAGCGAAATGCAATCGACGGCTCCTGAATCAACGAGGCGTACAATATCCATGCAGAGGTCCAGGTCCAGGTCGGCCTTTTTAGCCCCGCTGGAAAACGTCTTGTAGTTTTTCGTGGTGATGCGATAGCCCAGCCCTTTGACGGCATCGAGGAACATCTGCTCGGCGCGCGGATCGGGGCTGGTAGGACAATACGCATGGGCGCGCACGAGGCGGCGATTGCCGCGCAAGAAATCAAGCAGCCGTCCAAAATCAATGGCGAGGCGCATGTTGCGGGCAGAATAGAGCAGATTGGCGACATCCACGAAGACCCCGATGCGTTCATTAGAGGGCATCGGGGGGAAGTTCACCGTCATACTTGGTGTACCCTGGCTGCGCCGCAATTCCATGAGCAGGCGATCTGTTTGCTGTTGGATGGCCTGGGTGAAAATCAGAGCTAGCTGATTTGCCGAAATGTTCCCCGTTTCTACTGTGCGTTCAGGGCGAGGCATACGCACACCGCGCTCCGCTGGCATGGCAACGCCGCGTGGCACCGGCCCAAAACCACGCGCCGAAGAAGGCTCTGGTCCGGCAAAGGGACTCTGGGGCTGATTGAGTTGCTGTAAGCCATTGGCGACTTGATACGGCTGGGGCGCAGGCGCGACATAAGGTTGGGGCGCCTGGGATTGCGCAGGAGCCGACAGCGGCGCGGGCGGCTGGGCCTTTTCTGTTGCGTCGGAAGTGGCTGCGGGCGCATTGGCTGCTGGCGAGGTGGGGCGTCGTCGTCGTCGTCGCCCTGATCGCGGCCCTGGAGCTTGTTCGGGGGCAGCTGTGAAGCTTTCCAGTGCTTCAGCCACCTCTTCCTCCAGCGCCGCCTGAGTGGCGCGCGCCAGATCCTCTCCGGCAACGACATCGGCCTCAATCTCTGGCGTTTCCGTCATCTCGCGTTCGATGGTTGCCTCCAGCGCGTGGTCTGCTGGAGCCTCTATGGCCGTCTCCTTGCCAGCAGAGGAAGGCGCTCTGCGCCCTTTCCCGGTAGCAGGAGCCGCGCCGCGTGTGGGTGCGGCATGGGCCTCGCTCGCCTGTATCCCTTGCTGTGCTGTGGGCCGAGGCGTCTCGCGGGTGGTTGAGCTGGGGCGATCAAAACGATAGCGGCGTGGCGGACGGACCTCGACACCAGAGAGCGGCGCTCTCACGGTTTCTTGAGATGTTTCGTCTGTCTGCTCAGGCGCACCAGGCGCTGCTGAGGCTTCTGGCGTGACATCCTGGGTTGGCGCGGATGCTCTGATCTCTCCCCTAACTTCCGGCGGTGTTTCAATTGCAGCGCCGCTGAGGGCAGTCGTGTCGTAGCCCCCGGTTACGTCGCCCGACTCGATGGGAAGGGTGAATGCCGACTGCGCCTCCGAGGTGTGAGGGAGAAAAGGGTTCCAATCGGTAGGCGGTTGCTCGCGCCAACGCTGAAAGCCCCAGGTCGTCTCGGCGCTCGCTGGCGAGGTGGAGGTCTCGGCTTCGGGCTGCCAGAGATCACCTGCCGGGGCGGTTGACTCCACAGCCCCGCTGGCTTCAGCGGTTTCGGCGCTGATTTGCGTTTCCCTGGCTGGCTCGGTACTCGTCGGGGGCGTTTCGCTCAGGCCCTCGGTTTCAGCGGAAGCCTCTGAGTGGTCGCCTTCTTCGTTACTTTGCTCTCCTGCGGCGGAGCGGCTTCTGCGAGCGCCCCCACGCGGAGGCCGCCGCCTGCGGTGCCGACCGGCGCTGGTCGCCTCGTTTTGAGAACCCTCGGTGTTTGGGAGTTCTTGTTCGGGCTGGCCGTTCTGGCCGGGTGTTGTATATGCGGCGTCCTGGGTATCGGAAGCGCCCGGTTCTGCGTGAGAAGGTGAAACTTGCGTGTGTTCTGATTCCATGAAGATCATCCTGTTCTGGTGTTGCTTGTAGGTATACGATTCCCGCTGTCTGGCGCGTTCAAGACGGCCTCACTGGCGCAGGAGGAAGCATAGAGCGGCTCTATGTGCAGGAGCGATGCTGGCCGGGAGATGTAACCGCAGCAAGACGTGCTGGCTGAAAGCAGAGTTGCCTGCAAGTGATTGGTCCCAGGCTGTTCAGGGGACAGCGAGCAGAGGAAAATTCGATGCTGCTGAGAGAGAAGGAGCGCTCTAATTCTTCGTCTGTCACTCCATCTCATCTTGTCTCCCCGCATCCACCCAAGGGATTCCAATAGGCGCTTTCTGATCTGTTCCAGCGAAGCGTCGCCGGTATTACGTTGCTTCCGTTAACCCGCTTTGCCCTTGAAGGGGTTCGCGCCTGCCAGAGATGCCATACATAGCGCTATCCTGCCGAGCGCCTGGCTTTGGGCTTTCTGGCCGATGTGCGGGATGTTGCTCTACCCACCACTCCAATCAATCCAAAGAAACTGGCTCCATTATTCAATCTTAACTTTCGAGGGGCTGCTCTGTTTTCAGTCTTTTTGCCATGGCTCGCCATGATTTTCTGTGCTGTTCGCTGGTTTGCTGCTGGGGCTGGGTGTTCCTACTCTTGACCGTCTCTGTGGCAATTGCCGGGTCGGCCTTTGGGGGGCGGGTAATCCGCCAGATATGGACAATGCGCTGGATGGCGGTAATCGTCGTGAGGACGGCCATCACCAGCATGGTCCAGAGCAACCCTGGTTGGCCCCCAATCAGCAGCCCAGCCGCCAGCAGAATAACCCGTTCAGGGCGTGCCAGCAAACCCATCTTGCATTCCAGCCCCAGCCCTTCCGCCCGCGCTCGCGTGTAGCTAATCATGAGCGAACTCAGCGCCGCGATATAGGTCAACCAGACGACTAGATTCGCGGTGGTGATGTCGCCAATGATGCGCTGGGTTGGCAGGTGAAGCTGCGCATAGATGATGATTCCCAGCAGGAGTAATCCTTCGGCATAGCGATCCAGCGTAGAATCGAAGAAAGCGCCGAACTTGGAGCTTTTCTGACTGACGCGGGCCATGGCACCATCAAACATATCAAAGATTCCAGCGCCAAGCACCAGGATACCACCAATCCGCAGGTGGTTGAACGCGATGACTCCTGCTGTGAAGATGGTAAGAAGCAGACCGATGAGTGTCAGCATGTTGGGGGTGATGCCAGTGCGAGCCAGTGGTTGCATTGCTCGCTCAACCAGGCGCCGCATAAATTGCTGGACACGGGTTCCGATCATACCAATTCCTCTTCCCTTTTTGCTCTCTCCCTACAGCCCCTTCATTATGCTATAAGAGGGCAAAAAGATTATGTTGTGGGGTCTTGCTGTACGCATGTTGTTCGATGAGTACCTGGTAATAGTCAACAATACGGTTGGCAATCCGAGGCCAGGAAAACTCCCCGGCATGCTCGCGCCCACTTGTTCCCATCGTTCTGCGCAATGTCATATCGCCCAACAACCGGCAGATAGCCCCAGCCAGTGCTTCGCTATTCCGTGGCGCGACCAGGAATCCATCTGCTTCATTACGGATGACATCCCGATAGCCATCAATATTGGAAGCAACGACTGGTTTGCTTGAAGCCATCGCTTCCAATAATACCACACCTTGACTTTCGCTGCCGGTGCTGGGGGCGCAAAAGAGGTCACAACTGGCATAATAGCGTGGAAGCTCTTCGTCGGGTACGCGCCCGGTAAAGACGACATCCGGCCAGCCATGCCGACGCACCAGTTTTTCGTAGTGGGACCGTTGGGGGCCATCGCTCCCGATGATGAAGCGCGTCTGGGGATAGCGGGCGCGAATCTGGGGGATGGCCTGCACCAGATATTTGAGGCCCTTGCGCGGTTCGATACGCCCCAGATATAGGATATTGAGCTTCCCGTCGGCAAACTGGGGCAGGGCTTCAGCCTGGACGCTGAAACGATGCAGATCGACACCATTTGGGATAATCTGATAATGCCCAGGAAAATAGCGGCTGGCAAACTGATAAGCGGCAGGCGAGACGGCGATATGCCCGTCAAGACGGTTGAAATAGCGCCGCAGTACGACACGCCCCGAAGCGTAGGAAAGGCGCGGCATGGAGACGAGATTATTGGGGGCGAAGGCATGGAAGGTGCCGACGCTGACCGTATTCAAGCCCTTGAGGACATGCAGGGTGGTGAGCGGCAGGGCCGGGGCCAGCGGCTCGTGCAGGTGAATAACATCAAACTGTTCGCGCTCCAGGACCGCTCTGGTCTGGCGGGCAAGCAGCGGGGAGACGGCAATCCGCGCAATTGACCCATTCCAGGGGATAGGCATGGCCCACCCAAGTTTTTCGACTTTAGGTTCGCGGCGCCGACCTTTTTCTCCAGTGGCTGAGGTGATGATGCCTGTTGTGTGCCCCATCCGTTCTAGCTCGGCGGCTAGCTGCGTGATGTGGCTGCGTACACCACCTTCAAAGCTCCAATCATACGGTGAGACAAAGCCTATTTTCACAACATTCGTTGGGTCCACCCAGGACGATGCTCGCCGCTGCGTGGTTGCCCATCTCCTCTATAGTAACTCTACACTCTGGACGTTGTTAAAAGCCGAAAGCTCCATTTCTATCGCTGGCGTCGCCGAACATCCTGCTCAATGCTGCTTTCAGGCGCATCAATCGCTGCTGCCGGTTGTTGGGAGTGCCGCTCCGCCAGGGGGCGTCGGGCGATCTGGCTAAAATGCCGAAGCAGCGCCAGATGCTCTGACTGCCCAAGCCGACGCAGACGCTCGCTGCGAGTTGGGCGACCTGGCCGTCCTTTACGCGCCCAATGACTTGCAAGCTGCCAATACTCATAGGTCTGCCAGAACCGTCCACCAGGCATGGTGGTGCAGTCCAGCAGGGAGGCGCGCAGATCATCTGCGCTCGTTCCAGCAAACCAGGTGAAGGCGCAGCCAATGGCTGTGACGGTATGGGCGTCGCTGCTTCCCGTTTCAGGCCACCCATACCGCTGGCGATTGCGGGCCATTGCCAACCGGGATGAGCCGATGCCTGCAAAGCTCCCGTTCAGTGTTTCAATCCCGTCGGGCTGTGCTTCAAAAGCCGCATGTTTCAGCCGATTCACCACCTCGCGCTGGATGCTGTGACGAAAGACACGGTTGAAGGGATGAGCGATGATGGCGATGCCCCCCTGCTCATGGGCAAGTTCAATGCTGCGCTCGACGCTCAAACCTGGCGGGATGCGCCGTTCGATGAACAGCGTGAGCAGATGGCCTTCACGAGTGCTTACCTCTTCGCCGACAATGACCTCAAAGCTGGCGCGCTGTTTGCAGGCAAGCTCACGGGCGCGCAGAGCGCCCTCGATGGTGTTATGATCGGTAATAGCAATCACATCCAGGTCGCGCTGCTGGCTGACGAAGGCAAGGATGTCTTGTATAGCGCCTAACCCGTCGCTGTAGACGCTGTGCATATGCACATCTGCCCGGCCAAGAGGCATAATGGCTGGCTGACCCGATAGGTTCTCCCAGGCGATTGTCCTGGGTGTTTTATCCGACATCCCTTGCTTCGCGTCCATAGGTGGTTGTGTTTCCTCTCCAGAGAGTACATCTGCTGGTTATGATGGGTTCGGGTGGCCGTGACGTGCTGGTTATCACGCCCCACTCGTTTGCCAATTTGTGTGATCGATATTCGGTTTCTGTCATTGTATGCTGTGATGTGTTTTCTGTCATCAGACAAGTGTTAAGGTTCTGTCAAGAATGGATTATGAGACATGATGCGTTTGCAGATTTTCGTTGTGTTGGGGCGCGGCTGACTCCGGCTGCTGAAGCGATAGGGTATCTGCTCCGTCAGGCCCAATGGGCGCTGCGGCTGGTTCAGCCAACCAGATTGGCTGGAAGACGACCCATTGCTCTGGATTACGCTCAATTTGTTGTTCCAGGAGCTTTGCCGCCCGATGCAGGTTCTGGCGCAGCGGGTCTGGCTCGGCAGCCTCTTCTTCAGCAGTCAACACTGGCAAGGGGACAACCTCACCATGCCCATGTGCCAGCCCTTTGCGATGAGGAAAAACACCCAGGAGCGCAGCGCCTGTCCGTTGGGCGAGTTGTACCCCACCAGGGGGCAGACGGGCTGGCGCGCCAAAGAGTGGGACGATTTCCCCATGCCCTTGAATATCACGGTCTGCTGGCATAATCACTACTTCATTACGGCGCAGGGCACTGAAAAGTTGGCGCAGCCCGCTGGCCGAGTCCACCGGCGCCCAGTGTACCCCAGGGGTGCTGCGGGCCTGCATCACGAGTTCGTGCAGCCGCTCTGGCTTGAGGCGTTCCTGGGTGACGGTGATCGTATAGCCCAGATTGATGAAGTGGCGCATGGCATAATCGAAGTTTCCCAGATGGCCGCTAATCAGAATGCAGCCGCGCCCCTTTGCCAGCGCCGCGTCCAGATGTTCCAGGCCGCTCACCTCCCAGTAATCGGCCAATTCAGCCGCGCTCACAGTGCTCAGCCGGAAGAAATCAACATAGTTTAAGATGCTGTTCCCGAAAACGTTCCGCACGGCCCGGCGCAGCACTGGCGGATCTGCCGCCAGGCGCGGCACATGGCGCAGGTTTTCGCTCACCTGTCGGCGCGGCCCCGGCAGCAGTATCCAGAGGAGCCAGCCAGCCGCCAGCGCGCCTTGCTGCGCCAGTCGCTGCGGAAGGTGTGGGATAACTGCGAGACCAACCCGAAAGAGCCAGTACTTCATCTTGAGGTCTTCTCCTTCGGCCAGAATGAGCGAAACATATACCATTGGTCAGGCGCTTCGCGGATAATCGCTTCGAGCGCGTCGCACATCTGTTGTGTTATTTCCACCACCTGCTCGGCGGTGGTTTTGCCGGGAACCGGCTCAGCGATGATCGGGCGACCGGCTTTGCCATAGTAAGAGCCGGGTATTTCCTCGGCGTACCAGGCAAAGCCAGGCATGATGGTTGCGCCAGCTTTGAGCGCCAGGGCGGCAACGCCGCCTGGGACATAGGTTGTGCTGCCAAAGAAGGTGACTGGTACGCCATCTTTGGCGGTCATAGGGCGATCAAACACAATAGCGACTGCCTCGTTGTTTTTGAGAGCTTGCAGCACTTTCCTTGCGCCGACGCCTTCCATTGGGATCACACGAATGCCTTTTTCGGCGCGCTGCCCCTGTACCAGCGCGTTGACACGTGGGTCTGGAAATGTTTCGGCAATGGCAGCCATGGAGATACGCGACGCGACCAATGCGCCAGCTACGTCCCAGTTCCCAAAGTGGGCGGTGGCAATGATGATCCCTTTGCCCCGCGCCAGTCCTTCTTTAGCAATCTGAACCCAGCCGCCGGCGGCTGGGGATATATCAACCAGACGCGACAACAGTTGCGGCCTGGTTACATTTGGGAAATTAAAGAAGTCTCCCAGATAGCGGCCATAATTGCCCCAGGAGCGGCGCGCTAACTGTCGTACCTGGCGATCAGAAGCGGGACGCCCCAGGATGTGCGCCATGTTGTTGATGGTGTTGCGCCGTTTTTCGGGCCAACACCAGTAGGCTGCCACGCACAGGAGTCCACCGATGACTCGACGCGGTTTGCCGGGTATCCAGCGAACCAGCCAGGTTGCGCTGCGGAGCAGCCAGTAGATCATGCCGCACTACCTTCTAGTCAGTTTGAGGAATGAGGCGTCTGCGAGACGCTCGTAAAGCCAGGAAATAACGTTGGTTCGTCTCCTCGCAAGGCTTCAGGGCTTTTATTGCTTTGCCGATCTCTCTGCCTCTACAACGGATGAGAGATGCGGGGAGATACATCAGCGGATGAGGAGTACAGAGATGCAGGGTGTGATCTCTGTACCCTCCCATCGTTACCTGGCTAGCTATGCTTGGGTAGCTCGTGGACAACCTCTGGCTCAACTTCGCGCTTGCCGTTGCCCTTCACTTCCTGTTCGGCGCCGCTGTGTTCAGTGATGAACTCTTCGGTCATCCGGCGAGCCTCTTCATCATGATACTGAATCGGCGGGGACTTCATAAAGTAGCCGGCGGGACCGAGCAGCGCGCCGCCGATGCCGCGATCTTTCGCCAGCTTCGCGCAGCGAATGGCGTCAATGACGACTCCAGCGGAATTGGGGGAATCCCAGACCTCCAGTTTGAGTTCGACATTGAGCGGTACATCCCCAAAGGTGCGCCCCTCCAAACGGATGTAGGCCCACTTGCGGTCGGTGAGCCAGGCAACGTAGTCGCTGGGGCCGATGTGAACGTTCTCTTCACCCAGATCATAGTCAAGCTGGCTGGTGACAGCGTTGGTCTTGGAGATTTTCTTGGATTCGAGACGTTCGCGCTCCAGCATATTCAGGAAATCGGTGTTGCCGCCAACGTTGAGCTGACTGGTACGCTCCAGGCGCACGCCGCGCTCGCGGAAGAGGCGGGTGAGCATGCGATGGACAATAGTAGCGCCAACCTGGCTCTTGATGTCATCGCCGATGATGGGGAGCCTGGCCTGCTCAAAGCGGGCGCGCCAGTAGGCTTCGCGGGCAATGAAGACGGGAATACAGTTCACAAAGCCGCAGCCCGCCTGCAAGATCTGCTCGACATACCATTTGGTGGCCGTTTCGCTGCCAACTGGCAGGTAGTTGACGACAACATCTGCGCCAGTGTCTTTGAGGATTTTCACCATGTCCACTGTCGAGCCAGGGGCTTTGGTGATGATCCTGGAGAGATATTTGCCCAGGCCATCGTGTGTCATGCCCCGGCTGACATTCACGCCCAACCTGGGAACATCGGCAAATTTATAGGTGTTGTTTGGCGTGGCATAGATCGCTTCGCCCAGGTCTTTGCCAACTTTGTTCTGATCAATATCGAAGGCGGCTACAAATTCGATGTCGCGGATGTGGTAGCCCCCCAGATTCACGTGCATCAGACCAGGGATGAACTGATCTTCGTGGGCGTCGCGGTAGTAGTGAACCCCCTGCACCAGCGATGAGGCGCAGTTTCCTACACCGATGATGGCTACCTTCACTTTCCCGTTCTTACTCAAAGTACGTGTCTCCTTCTCAAGTTTCCAATCAGTGATGATCCAGGTCATGTTCCTGGGCCTTTGTGCGCCGGACTTCCCAGCCCTTACCTGCCCGTTTGCTCCAAAGAGATGACGCGCCGCGTGCTGCCTGGAGCTGGACAGCAGCAAAGCTCCGACACAAACTAACGCTGTGAAGCTATCAGATAGGGACTATACCCGTGGCGTGGTCAGGGTTGCACGCGCTCTCCCTGTAATTCCAGATTTGCCGTGTCCGGGGCGCTGGCGCCTGGTTCGATGAGTGAGGCCAGCCATTGCTGGCAGCGTTGGAAGCGCGCTAAGTCCAGGGAACAGTATACCTGGCGACCAAGGCGCCTTCTGCGCACCAGCCCTGCCCGACGCAGCATCGCCAGGTGCCAGGAAACCAACGGCTGCTTAATATCCAGCGATTGACAAATCTCGGTGACGTTGACCTCGCCCTGCCCTGCCAGGTGATGCACGATGTTGAGTCGAGCTTCATCGGCCAGCGCCCGCAGCATGGTCTTTAATTCACTCACTTCCAGCCATTCACTCATAGTGGCCCTTACGCCTCTTTCAGCCTGCTCTATGGGTTCATTTGCTTGCATCAAGAAATCCTATATCAATGAATCCCATATAAAGGTTCATTGATATATTACCTGAAAGAAATCCCCCTGTCAACCCTTTCACGCCAGATTGAGAAATTAATTACGGTTCATTGATAAATTATTGATGAATTACCCAGGAAGAGCGGGAGCGAATGCCTATCTTCCTGGCAGCAATACGATTTCAGAGGGGAGCGCGGTTGCGGATGCCTGGGCGGCCCAGACGATGGCTTCAGCGACATCACGAGCAGTGAGCATCTGTTCTGGAGGGGGGACGTTAGGGCGGTTGAGATGCGTGGCGCGGAACTCGGTAGCGACAAAGCCTGGGGCGATGAGCGTTACACGAATCCCCTGGGGCTGTACTTCCTGGCGCAGCGCCTCGGCGAAGCCCTGGATGGCAAACTTCGAGGCGCAGTAGGCGGCCTGGTTTGCGCGGGCCTGTTTGCCCAGGCCCGATGAGAGCATGGTGATCTGGCCGGAGCCGCGCGCGAGCATAGGTTGCAGGGCCGCGCGCGTGCAGTAGAACACGCCGTCTACGTTGGTGCGTATGGTGGCGTCCCATTCGGCATCGCTGGTCGCGGTGACGGGGCCATAGTAGCCCAGCCCCGCATTATTGACGAGAATATCGATCTGCCCAAAAGTTTTGACAGCCTGATCGATAAACTGCTGGCACGCTGCCGCCTGACAGACATCCAGCGGCAGCATCAGTGCGCCAGGCGCGCCTGCGGCCAGCGCGGCTGCCTGGACCTCTGCCAGCGCGACCAGGTCGCGGGAGCCGCCGACGATGTGTGCGCCTGCCTGCGCAAAGGCGAGCGCCGTCTCGCGGCCAATGCCCCGGCTCGCGCCGGTAATTGCCACAACCGCCTGGCGAAGCTCCATGATAACCTCCTGTTTTGTCTGGCTTTGGGCAGCATGTAATTTCTATTCGGCTTTACCTGCTCAAAGCTACGAGGCCCTTTGATCTGCTATAGTTAAGATGGGAGCTAAGGATGACGCTGCCAGAGGATTATGGAGATAGAGCACCATCGTAACAGTAGTATACCCCAAGGGCAGGTCTAATGAAGGTATTCTTCTCTGTCAATCATCCCATCATTGATGAATCGCTCACCCGCTTCGTGGCGCTCTACGAGACAACCTATCCTCACCGCATACTGGCTTATTATCTCCAGGGCAGCCACACCGACGGCAGCGCGGTGGTGACGAGCGACATTGATATGGTAATCGTTGCCCAGACTGGTACGCTGCCCTCGCCGACACTCTGGTCAGAACGCTATCCCAATACGCTTGTCTCGTTCGATGTCAGCGTATATGACGCATCTGAGTTGTCTCAGGGGATCGCTCCGACGCTCAAGCTGGCTGGAAAGCTGCTCTTTGGGACGGACATCTGTCAGCGTTACCCCCTGCTCTCCATAGCCCAATGGACGCATGATCGGATGCACGCCGCTTATTGGTTGATGAATGCTGTCTATACGCGCCCGAAACCAGTCCTGCTCTCGGCGCCATATCCGAACCCCAAAGATGAGTTTTACGGGTATGTGAACCGATGGGTCGTTCTGCCCGATGGACAGCAGGCACTTTCGGCGCGGAACATCATGCGCACGCTTGGGTGGGTGGCAACTGCCTTGTTGGCGTGGAAAACAGGACAGTATGTAGCGCGCAAGCAGGACTGTGTGCGGCTCTATCGCGCCTGGGGAGATGCTCCAACAGGGGCAACCATGCTTGAGTACTTGTTTGATGTGGTGCGGGGTCAGTGGAATTACCTCATTCCTGAGCCGCCAGAGGCCCGTCTCCAACTTCGTGCGTTTTGCGCCCAGGTGCGCGAGTGGGAACAAATCTTTCTACTCCAGTATCGGACCTATCTGCTCAACGAACTGGCCGATGCCCATCTTCCCTTCATACGTCATGCGCTGTGGGTGCAGCGCCAGTGGCCGCTGGTGGATGAGCAGGTCCAGGAAAGTGTTGAGATAGCCGCAAGACGGTTGGATGATCTGCGACAGGGTGCTGCTGATTTTACCGACGAAGCCGTAAACATCAGCAGGACGGAAGACTCGTAAAACATGCCGTCGCCCCTTCGGTTTGATACCGAAGGGGCGACGGTATAAGGAAACGGTACAGACGGTTATAGGTTATGCGGCTCTGGCTGGCTCGGCGGCGGTGATGCGCGGCTCGCCATGTGCGCTCACCAGCACCTTGCCGTCCTGAACGGTCAATACGCCGGTCTGCCCCGGCTGGAGGGCGCCAGCCAGCAGGGCATCGGCCAGCGCGTCATCAATGTGGGTCTGGATCGCCCGGCGCAGAGGCCGCGCGCCAAACTCCTCATCCACGCCTTCAGCCATCAGGAAGTCACGCAGGTCGTCACCGAACTCCAACGTGATGCCCTGTTCGGCCAGTCGCTCCTGCACCTTTGCCAGCAGCAGGTTGATGATCTGCCGCAGTTCGGCGCGGCCCAGCGCGTGGAAGACAACGATCTGGTCAATACGGTTCAGGAACTCTGGACGGAACGCCCGTCGCAGCCCCTCTATCGCTTTGGCCTTGCGCTGCGCCTCCTCGCTCTCGCGCTCGTTGGTTGCGTCGCCCCAGTGTGTGGGCAGGAAGCCAATGTTGGCAGCGCGCTTCAATTCGGCGGTTGCCACGTTGCTGGTCATGATGACGACGGTGTTCTTGAAGTCCACCGTTCGCCCCTGGCCGTCGGTCAGGCGGCCATCATCCAGAATCTGTAACAGCGCGTTGAAGACCTCTGGATGGGCCTTCTCAACCTCGTCCAGCAAGATCACGCTGTACGGACGTCGCCGCACCTGCTCCGTCAACTGACCGCCCTCGTCGTGGCCTACGTAGCCTGGTGGGCTGCCAAAGAGCCGCGAGACGGTATGTGGTTCCATGTATTCCGACATATCCAGCCGGATCATGGCGTCTTCGCTGCCAAAGATGGTGGCCGCCAGCGCCCTGGCAAGCTCAGTCTTGCCGACGCCGGTTGGCCCCATGAACAGGAACGACCCGATAGGTCGCTGTGGGTCTTTCAAGCCAGCCCGCGAGCGGCGGATGGCCCGCGCGACGGCGCTGATCGCTTCGTCCTGGCCGATGACGCGCTTGCGCAAGTCGTCTTCCAGGTGGCGCAGGTTCGCTCGCTCGCCCTCCAGCATCTGGCTGACTGGTACGCCGGTCCAGCCCTCAACCACTTTGGCGACATCCGCTGGCGTCACCATCATGGTGGCGATCTGCCCGGCTTTTGCGCGCGCTTCCTCTAGCTGCTCCTGTACTTTGAGTTCGCGCTGGCGCAGTTTGGCGGCGCGCTCGTACTCTTCGGCCAGGGCTGCGGCCTCTTTTTCGGCCTGAATGTCGGCAATCTGCTTCTCCAGGTCGCTGACGGCTTCAGGGCCAAGCAATCCGCGCTCGATAGCCTCCAGCCGGAGCGATGAAGCGGCCTCGTCCATGACATCAATGGCCTTGTCCGGCAGGAAACGATCATTGATATAGCGGTCTGAGAGCCGCACAGCCGCCTCAATGGCTTCGTCGGTAATTTTTACGTCGTGGTGATGTTCGTAGTTTTCGCGCACGATGCGCAGCATGGCGATGGCTTCCTCGACAGACGGCTCACCAACCATGATCGGCTGGAAGCGTCGCTCCAGGGCTGCGTCCTTCTCCACATGCTTGCGATACTCGTCAAGCGTGGTTGCGCCAATACAGCGCAGTTCGCCGCGCGCCAGGGCTGGCTTGAGCAGATCACCCGCGCCAACCGCCCCTTCGGCTGCGCCCGCGCCAACGACGGTATGCAGTTCATCAATGAAGAGAATGACGTTAGGTGATTGGCGCACTTCCTCAAGCACCTGCTTGATGCGCTCCTCGAACTGTCCCCGGAACATCGCGCCGGCAACCATCCCACCCATGCTCAGCGCGACGATGCGCGCGTTGCGCAGGTTGCCTGAGACGTTGCCTTCGGCGATGCGACGCGCAATACCTTCGACGATGGCCGTTTTGCCAACGCCTGGCTCGCCAATCAGCACCGGGTTATTCTTCTGACGCCTGCCCAGCACCGTCAGCACACGGCGAATCTCGCGCTCGCGCCCGGCGGCAGGGTCAAGCTTGCCATCGCGGGCCTCGGCGGTCAGATCGCGCCCGAATTGGTCGAGAGTAGGCGTCTTACTATTCTTATCGGCATTTCTCTGAGCAGTGCCTGTGCCAGCCGCGCCTGGCCTGAAGCCGAAAGGCGTTGCCCCACCTGCGCCGCCAGCATTGCCAAAGAGGCCGCCCAGGGAGTTGCCACCGATGCCAGAAAGGCTATTCAGATCGCCTCCCAGCAGTTCTTCGGCGCATGGCTGGCAGAAGTAATGCTGCTCGCGGCGACCATTGACGAGGGTATCCAGGCGGACCCGCGCGTCGTTGGTCTGGCAGCGTTCACATTTTTGCATGTTTTTAATCTATCCTACTCTTTCGGTTGGGTGTGGTAGTTCCTCTTCTCGCCTGGCCTGCGGTCCAGAAAGCCCGCCAGGATTCAGACGGGAGGGGAGTCGTCCTCTTCGTCGGATGGTGGCCCTACTTTGCGTGGCCGTCCGCGTGGTCGTCGAGGTTGCTGCATGGCTTCATAACGCTGGAATACCTCCTCGATGGGAATGGCTTCCCCCGTCATCACCAGATAGGCGCGTGTCCAGAGCGTGGGAATGCGCGTCAGTTCGGGAAATTCATCACGCAAAACCCGCGATGTATACGCCTTCACCTGGCAAACGATGTGGTGAGGGGAAAGAGTTGGTGGCGCGGCAGCCGCCAGATAGACGCGATCAGGCAGGATGATCACTGCCAACGGCTCAAAAGAAACGCCGCTCGCTTTTTCCCGGATGAGCGTCTGCAATCGCTCCGCTATCATGCCAACGAGACACGGCTTTGAGCGCATTGGCTCCCAGACGAAGTGGTAGGTAATCCGCCAGCTTTGATAATTCTGTATGTCCATGTTTCACACCTACAATATTATACAGCGGGTACGTCAAGATGTCCAGGGTTTCAGCCATGAATTTTGTAGTTTTCTTTGCTACAACTACAGAATTAGTATAGCACGTGGATGGCGCTGCATGGTCAGCACTTTCCTCATGACGGGTTCGAGTAGCCCTTTTTACTTATTCTTCACCCATTCTTTACTTGCCTGTGCTATAGAAACTCTGGCTTTTGTTTTGCTGGGATTGGGGCGTGCTATCGGTCGTTCGCTCGCCCAGGCGCCTCTTTATCCTTGAAACCTGCCCTAAACCTGGCGCTTGTTTTGCTTCACGCTTCTTTGTATTATTAAGGACGAGCGCAAAAACTCCTTGATCAACCTTGCGCTTTTGGTTCACTTTCCCCCGGCGACAACTGAATAGCGTGACCTTCCATGTGGCGACCGATGATTGTCAGCTCAGTGTTGTATGACTAAGGAGGCCCTATGGATCGGATGGTTCTTGTCTGGCGGCAACCTATTGCTCGCATCGCTGCCGCAGTCGTGCTGGTGTTGTTTGGGCTGATGGGAGCAGCGCAGCTTGTTCACCCCAACGCCCACGCGGCGGATGGCAGTTCCTGCAAGCTTGGCCCGGACGGCCAGATTCAACACGTCATCTATATTCAGTTCGACAACACCCACTTTATGCGCGACAACCCCAATGTTCCCTCGGACCTGGAGCAGATGCCCAACCTGCTCAACTTCATCAAAGATAACGGCGTTCTCGATGACAACCACCATACTGTGCTGATCTCGCACACAGCGACAGGCATTCTCACTTCACTCACGGGGGTCTATCCCAACCAGCATGGCGTGCCGGTAAGCAACAGCTACCGCTACTTCAACCCAAACGGCACAACTAATCTGGGAGTGTCGTTCGCCTACTGGACCGACCCGATCTTTGACCCGACGACCTCGGCCCCCACAGATACGACGTTCAACATGTTGACCGCCGCTGGCAAGAATACGCCTGCCCCCTGGGTACCCTATACGCGCGACGGCTGCAACTGGGGCGGTGTTGCCACGGCCAACACCATTCTAGAAAATATTGCCACTGACATCCCGACGGTCTTTGGGGCCAATTCGCCCCAGGCGCAAGAGGTTGCATCCAATCCCACGCAGGCGTTTGCTGATTTTGTGGGCATCGGCGTTCATTGCGCCCAGGGGAACGCTCTTTGTTCGTCGGCAAATACCGGCGAGCCTGATCTGCTGCCGGATGAGCCTGGCGGCTACAATGGCTACATGGGGTTGTTTGGTCACAAGTACGTGGCTCCACAGATCAGCCCCAATGGCCCGCTGACCGACCTGAACGGCAATGTCATTCAGGATCCAGGCGGCCATATCGGTTTCCCTGGCTTCGATGGCATGTCGGCATCTGTCTCGCTGGGTTATGTGGCAGCAATGCAGGAGCATGGCGTGCCGGTGACATACGCTTATATCTCGGACGCGCATGATGCCCATCCCAGCGGCCCGGCATTCGGCCCCGGGGCGGCTGGCTACGTGTCGGCGCTAGCATCTTATAATGATGCGTTCGGCAAGTTCTTTACGCGGCTTGCCAACGATGGCATCAATAAGAGCAATACCCTATTCGTCTTTACGGTGGATGAGGGTGACCATTTTGCCGGCGGCCCGCCAAGCCCGGCTGACTGCGATGGTGTGACGGTTCCCTGCACGTACAGTAAGATTGGCGAGATCAATACCAATCTCGCTGGACTGCTGGCGACCCAGCAGGGCATTACGACCCCGTTCACCGTGCATAGCGATGACGCGCCGACGGTCTACATTACTGGCAACCCTGCTCGCACCGACCCGATCACACGCGCTTTTGAGCAGGCTACCGGGCAACTAACAGCAGTGAATCCGATCACAGGCAATACGGACCACCTGACGGCGTTTATGGCTGACCCGGTGGAGATGAACCTGCTGCACATGATTACCGCTGATCCGGCGCGAACACCGACGTTCACGCTGTTTGCGGACCCCAATTACTTCCTGTTCGCTGGCGCCCGCAATTGCACGTCGCCCTGCGTGACGGAAAATCCGGGTTTTGCCTGGAATCATGGAGATGTTCAGCCAGAGATCGTCACAAATTGGCTAGGCATGGTGGGGCCGGGCATCCGCCATCTGGGCGTGACTGACCAAATCTGGTCTGACCACACAGATACGCGCCCCACGATGCTGGCCTTGCTGCATCTGAAGGACGATTATGCGCATGATGGGCGTGTCCTCTTCGAGTTCATTAACCCATCGGCGCTGCCGAAGAGCCTGAAGGCCCACCACGAGACGCTGCGTCGGCTGGCTGAGGCCTACAAGGAGATCAACGCTACGGTGCAGCAGCTTGGGCTTGATAGCCTGGTCATCTCGACAGCGGCGCTGAAGAGTAACTCGGCAGGCGATAGCACCTATACCAGTCTGGAAAGCCAGCTTGCGCAGTTCACCACGCAGCGCGACAATCTGGCTGGACAAATGATCTCGATGCTGGAAGGGGCTGCATTCGACGGCCAGGCCCTCAATGAGGGTGCGGCCAAGCAGCTTATCAGCCAGGCGCGAAGCCTGTTGGAGCAGGTCCATCAGTTGGCGGAAAGCGTTTCGTAATCGCCTCCTTTCGTAGCCGGTTTCTTTCGTAGTCTGGTCTTTTCGTAGTCTGGTCCTTTCTTCTGCCGGGGGTCAACACAGCCAGCGAGGTCGGGCTATCTGTCCGGCCTCGCTGGCTTGCTTCTATCTGGCTTGTGGCGCTGAGCCTGTGATATACTCCCTGGATGGAATGCTGCTGATGGGATGCGTTTCTGGAATGTGATTGTTTTCCTTTTCTGTTCGTTCTGCATAGAGGGGTTTGGGCGCCGATGCAGATCACCTGGCGATTACCTGCTTCCTCTGCTAGAAGACGCTGAGGCGCGAGGCATATCAGGCGTTGCCCTGTCTAACTATGGATCGATCAATTGCGTACAGATTTACCTGTGCCTGTGGAACAAGCTTTACTACGCCGATCTATGAAGCGGTGAATGTCACCCTTGAGCCGCAGTTGCTCTATACCTTGCTGGCGGGATTGCTGAACGTGGCGACCTGTCCTCATTGTGGCAGGCGCGCAGCCATTGCGCGTCCTTTTCTCTACCATGATGTGGCGCGCGGGCTTTTTGCCTATGTAGACCCACGCGCTGATCTCCCGGAGGAGCAGCGCGCGGGGCTGCTTCAGCAGTTACGGCGAGCGTATGCTGTCGCAGTGGAGCAGAGTTTGCTTCTTCAGCATCAGGAGAGGCCCACCCGCGCAAGCACTGGGGAAGCGGAGGATGATGAGGGGGTGGCTCTGGAGATTCTGTCGGGCGCTGGAGAGCCACAAGGCGACGCGCCGCCGCTTCAGGTGATATTTGGGGTGGAGCAGCTTTGTGAAGTAGTCACCGGGTTGCTCTCGCCGGAGGAACGGCTTGGGAAGCTGGCGCTGAGCAGCAAGAGCAAGCGCGAAGAAGAACGCCAGCGTCTGCTCGCCATTGCGGGCGAGATGGCTCGCCAGATGAACTGCCAGGTAGAAATAGATGATGAGCCTGGCGAGTATACGGTCTGGCTCTATGGTCCGCGCCGGGCGATTGGGGCGATTATGCGCGAACTCGCGCCCAGACAATGAAGGATAGTGTTCTTAGGAGCAAAGATGCAGACGGTTGAACCAACAACCCTCGCGGCATCCCAGCAGGATGGGCAGCTTCCATCCCGCTGGCGGCGCTGGTCCTCAGATATGTTGGCGGGTAGAGGGTGGATCAGTCTTCTTCCAATGCTTTTGATGTGCGGTCTGCTTCTTGGTGGCAGTTCGTTCGTGTATTTCTTGCCCTATACCGATGTTGCCAAGTATCAATGCTATGCCTCGGCTTTCTGGTTCGGTGGTTCTAACTATCCTGCCGATACCTCCTGCGATTTCATCCAGAGCTATGCCTCTCTGCTTCCATTTCATACGCTTCCGCGCGAATATCCTGCCCTGGCGCTGCTTCCTTTTTCGCTGACGCTGCTGACACCTGGACCCTGGTTTGAGATCGGGTTCGCCGTCTGGATGGCGCTGCTGGCTGCGGGCCTTTACTGGTATTTGGGGCGGGTCGGCCCACGCGGCGCATCGCTGGCGTTTGCAGCCTATCTGGTACTGGGCGCCTGGGGGACCGCCGTCAGCCGCTTTGATCTCGTTCCGGCGGCGTTTACCCTGTTCTGCCTGGTGGCAGCGGTGCGTGGGCGTTTCACCTGGGCGTATGTCTTGCTGGCTCTCGCGGTTATGCTGAAGCTCTATCCGCTCCCATTGCTTCTGCCGCTGTTTCTGGCCGAGCAGCGCAGCCGGTCAGAGCCGCTCTTGCATTGGAAACGGCTCGTCGGCGTGGGTACCTTCACGGCAGCCTGCGCTGGCGTTTTCCTGGCCTCTCTGCTTGTGAATGCGGAGGGCGCGCTCAGCCCGCTCAACTACTTTACCTTCCGGCCTATTCAGATTGAGTCGGCTCCGGCCAGTCTCTTGTGGGTGGCTTCTTTGCTGGGACATCCCATCTGCACCGCGTTTCAGTTCGGGTCGCTCAACGTCTATGAGCGCGCGCTGGGAGGATGTTCGACCTATTATGGTCCACCGCCTGGCCCTATGACGAGCCTGCTCTCGCCCCTCTTCCTGGGGCTGATGGTGGCTGGCGTGGCTGGGGTCGCCTGGATGCAGTGGCGGGGTAAGCTCTCTCTCAAACAGGCGTTTGTCGCGGTGCTGCTGGTTATCATTCTGACTGGCAAGGTCTTCAGCCCGCAGTACTTTATCTGGCTGGCCCCACTCATGGCCTATGCTATCGGGCTGGATAGGCTCTTCTGGTTTGTTTCCTGGCTCCTCATCTCGCTGCTGACCACCGCCATCTATCCGTATCTGTACGGAGTCCGGCATTACATCACCGAAGCGCCCTCGGTTCCGGCATTTTATCCGGCTATCGCCTGGCGCAATCTGTTGCTGGCGCTTTTCGTCGTGATCTATCTCTTTGACCTGTTCCGTTTGCGCAGCCGTTCCGCACAGAAACCAGCTTCCCCACACGCGCTGAGGGAGCTACTCAGAGAAGAAGCCTCTGCGGCGGCAGGAGCGACGGCTGGCTCATCGAAGTAAAAAAACACGAGAATGCCGGGTGCGGGCGGCTGATTCGGCGTCAGCCGCTGATGTCCTCACCGGTCAACCATTGCAGCGCCTCGCGGTAGCGCTGCGCGGTTCCTTCGATCACGTCGGGGGGCAGCGCGGGCGCGGGCGGCTGTTTATTCCAGCCGATGTGTTCCAGATAGTCACGCACAAACTGCTTATCGAAGCCTGGCGGCGACTGGCCGGGGGTATAATCACCAACCGCCCAAAAACGCGAAGAATCCGGGGTCAGGACTTCATCAATCAGCAGAAGTTGATGGTTAAGCAGCCCAAACTCCAGCTTGGTATCGGCAATGATAATGCCACGATCCAGGGCCAGCTTGGCGGCATAGGTATAGATTGCCAGGCTCGTATCCGCCAGCGCCTGGCCTAGCTCTTCGCCCAGGTGGTTTTTCATCTCCTCCAGGGTAATCGTCTCGTCATGCCCCTGCTCCGCTTTGGTGGAGGGAGTGAAGATGGGTTCGGGTAGCTGCTCCGCTTCGCGCAGACCCTGCGCGAGTCGAATGCCGGAGACCATCCCCGTCTGTTGGTAGTCTTTCCAGGCTGATCCGGCCAGGTAGCCGCGCACGATGCACTCAAAATTGAGCCGGTGTGCTTTCTTGATGAGCATGGAGCGCCCTGCCAGTTGGTCGCGGTACTTTTGCGCCTCTGGAGGGTAATCCTTGAGGTCTGCGCTGATAAAATGATGGGGGATCAGTTTCTCGGTTTCACGAAACCAGAAGGCGGATAATCTGGTTAAGACCTCGCCTTTGCCTGGGATGCCATTGGGCAAGACGACATCAAACGCCGAAAGGCGGTCAGTTGTAACCATCAAAAGCTGCTCGCCAAGATCGTAGGTATCACGGACTTTGCCCCTGCTGAAAAGTTTCCAGGGCAATTGGCTGTTTAGTAAGACTTTTGATTGCATCATTCCGCTCCTCATTGCGCGTAGGACTGCTGATATATTTTAGCATTCTTCGAGCGGGTGTAGCACATGGTAATGATAAGAAGGGTTGCTATTCCCTGCTTGATCTGCTATATTCGAGGCACTGAGAGGAGCAAACGCCTCCCCAAAGGCTGAAACTGGCAGACCAGACGAGTATGGACCACTTTTTGCCACACGTAATGTCTTTGTTGATCCAGTCAGGTTTCCTGGCGCGTAAGGAAGCAGAAAGATGTCCGGCATACCTTCGCCAGATTACTACAAAATCTTGCAAGTTGATCCTCTTGCCGAAGAAGAGGTAGTCGAAGCCGCTTACCGGCGGCTGGCCCGCAAATATCACCCCGATGTTTATGCCGGACCCGATGCCTCCGAGCGGATGCGTGAACTCAATCTTGCATACAGCGTCATCGGCAACGCTGCCCAGCGCCGTGTCTATGACAGCACTCGCCAACGCGAGGCCGCGCGCCAGCAACTGGCGGCGCAGGCACAGCAGAGCATGACCAGACGCACGACTACCGGGCGACAGCGCGCCGTGAGCGCCGCCACGCCGATTCCACGTCCTCCTGAGCAGGATGATGAGGTCGCGCCTCGTCGGTCCAGGCAAGCAGCGGTGAGTCGAATGCAGAGCAAGATACCCAGTGTGAAGGTTTCGACTGGAGACTGGCCGGCTATTACCCCAACCACCGGCAAGCTTCCCGTGACGCCGCTCTTTGTCTACCGCCGCCCGTTTTCTATGATGGTATTTGAGGAGCTTCGCAATCTAGGGCAAGGTCTGCTGGTCATAGGCTTGCTGGGGTATCCGATGGCGGTTGCCGTGTGCTGGTTTCCCCTGCAAGCCATCTGGTCCCATCTCCAGTTGAGTCAGCATCAGGCGCTTCTTTTCACGCTGGCGCTGCTCGCGCCGCCGATGCTGGCGCTCTCGTGGTGGTTTGGTCGGCGTGTTCGCCGCGATAAGCTCTAGGCGGCTAGAGCTTGACCATCGTCATATCCGAAATATCCTGTGTCTCACGAATCTGGTCGAGCGCCCAGGTGGGAACGGCATCATCCAGCGACAGGACCATCAATGCCTGGCCGCGCGGGCGGCGGGCGTCGCGGTCAGTACCCTGGGGGCCGACATCCATATCGCGGATATTGACGTTCGCATTGCCCAGAATGGTTCCGACGCGGCCAATCATCCCCGGACGATCCAGGTTGCGGCAAATCAGGATATAGCCACAGGGCGCAAAATCTGTTACATAGCCGTCCACCCGCACGATGCGCTCTTCGTCCCAGGTAATGGTTCCTGCCAGAGAATGCTCTTTGCCATCATACACGCGCAGCGTCACCAGATTGGCGTAGTGTTCGGGCGCGGTGCTGGTGCGCTCGGTCACTTCCAGCCCCCATTGTTTGGCGATGCTGGGCGCGTTGACCATGTTGACGTGCGCATCCGAGATAGACTCAAGCAGTCCCTTGATAAGAGCCACTTTGAGCGGGCGCAGGTCCAGCGAGGCAATTCCTCCACTGCACGCCAGTTCCACATAATGCAGCGGGCCTGGGTGCAACTGGGTATAGAGCCGCCCCATTTTCTCGACCAGCCCCATATAGGGCTGGATGGCTTGAAGAGTTTCCGGCAAAATGAGCGGGGCATTGACCGCGCCGCGCGCCGGGCCGCTATTGAGGACAGAGACGACCTGCTCGGCCACGTCCAGGGCTACCATCACCTGCGCCTCTTCGGTGGATGCGCCCAGATGCGGTGTGACGATGACACGCGGATGCGCCAGCAGTTCAGCCAGCACCGGGTCATTGCCTGGGGGTTCGCTGCTGAAGACATCCAGCGCCGCTCCTGCCAGGCGATCCTCTTTCAGCGCCGCCAGCAGGGCGGCCTCGTCAATAATGCCGCCGCGCGCACAGTTGACTATCCGCGCCTGGGGCTTCAGCAGCCCCAGTTCACGCGCGCCAAGTAACCCCCTGGTTGAGGCGTTCAGCGAGGAATGGATGGTCACGAAATCAGATTGAGCCAGCAGTTCATCCATCGAGAGCAGTTCGACACCAAGCGAGCGGGCCAGGTCAGGCGAGGCAAACGGGTCGGTAGCGATGATGCGCATCTCCAGCCCTTTGGCGCGCCGGGCGACCTCCGCGCCAACTTTGCCCAGACCAACAATGCCCAGCGTTTTGTGCCGAATCTCCACGCCTAGGTAGCGGCTGCGCTCCCAACGGCCCTCTTTCAGGGCGGTGTGAGCCGCCGGAATGTGGCGGGCCATCGCTAGAAGCATGGCAATGGCATGCTCAGCCGCCGCCACGATATTGCCGGTTGGCGAGTTGACCACCAGGATACCGGCGCTGGTGGCTGCCTCAAGGTCAATGTTATCAACGCCCACGCCCGCCCGTGCAATGACGCGCAACTGTTTGCCAGCGGCGATAATGGGGGCAGTGACTTTGGTTTCGCTGCGCACGACCAGCGCGGTATACTCGCCGAGAATGGCGATCAACTGTTCTGGACTCAGGCCGATGCGCTCATCAACCTGCAACTGCGCCTTGCGCAGATATTCCATGCCCTCCTGCGCGATGCGATCAGCCACCAGCACGCGGCCTGGCGTCTGTTCCGGTTGTGTCATGAACGAAGCTCCCCTGCGCTAGCGCGGCCTGGCTGACGATGGAACCTGATAGCCAAGGGCGATTAGCTGCCGCGCTAGCGCATCCATAGTGGCGTTGATTTCAGGCTCGTGGACGTAGCCTAGATGCCCGATACGTACAATCTTGCCTTCTAGCTGCTCCTGGCCGCCAGCGATCACCAAGCGATCTTGCTCACGCAAGGCTTTGCGCAGCGCCTTGACCTCGATGCCTGCTGGGGCTTTGATAGCTGTGACGGTATTGGAGGCATATGCCGAATCGGCCAACAATTCCAGGCCAATTTCTCTGGCACGGGCGCGCGTCAGATTGGCGACAGTCTGGTGGCGGGCAAAGATGGCTTCGCGGCCCTCGGCCTGCATCATCTCCAGAGCGACATCCAGGCCAAAAAAGAGCGAGACAGGCGGCGTGTAGGGTGTCTGGCCTTTCTCCAGGCTGCGTCTGGCCCAGGCAAAATCCCAATACATGCGCGGCATGCGCGCCTGCTGGTTCGCCTTCCAGGCGCGCTCGCTCACGCCAATCATTGCCAGCCCAGGCGGAACCATCCAACCCTTCTGAGAGCCGGTGAAGACAACATCCAGATTCCACTCGTCCATACGCAGATCAACGCAGCCCAGCGAACTGACGGCATCGACGGCGAGAAGGGTATCAGGATAGCGCGCGCGGATAGCTTCGGCGAGCGTTTGTATGTCGTTCGTGACGCCTGTGGAAGTCTCGTTATGAGTCATAATGACGCCGCGCAGGCCAGCGATGCCTGCAAGCCGCTCCATCACTGTTTGCGCGTCGGCGGCCTGCCCCCAGGGGAAGTCAATGCGGGTGACGTTGACGCCAAAGGTTTCGGCGATTTTGGCGAAACGATTGCCAAACGCGCCGATGGTGATAGCCGCTACCGCGTCGCCTGGCGAGAAGAGGTTGACTACGGCGGCTTCCATTGCGCCGCTGCCAGAGGAAGGGAAGCACAGAATATCAGCACTGGTCTGGAAAAAATATTTGAGCCGACCCGTGACGCGGGTCAAAATGTCGGCAAACTCAGGGCCGCGATGGTCAATCATCGGACGGGCCATTGCTTGAAGAATAACGGGCGGAACGGGTGTGGGTCCGGGGATGCGCAGGTTAATTTCTTTCTGGTTAGGTGTCTGAACCATCTGGGTGCGCTGGCCGGAACAGAGGGCGCGATGTGCGGCGCTGATGCTTCAATGATCCTCAGCCCGTTGGCTGAGGGTGAGCGGCCAGCTTCTCCTTTCTCGCAAATAACGTGAGCGGCAAAGATTGATTATCAGGGGCGCTATCCAGGCGTTATCCAAAGATAGCCATATTTGGGAGCAATCCGTGTAAGGTGGTTTGTTTCAGTTTGCGCCTATAGATATACCTGCTACAGAGGAACTACTACTTCGGGAGCTACTTCTGAAGTAGTTCCCGAAGTAGTAGTATAAGGGAGGAAAGAATCTATCGTCAACTTTTCTTTAACTCAGGCGGCGCTTTTCTGGCGTGCGCTGGCTCTCAAGAGCGCCTGTGCGGTGAAGCTGACTCTGAAGCTGCGCCAGTTCGGCGTCTTTTGCGGCCAGGGCCACCTGCAAACGACGCCGCTGGGAGATAGCTTCTAGCGAGCGCGCCACCAGCGCCGGGCCAAAGAGCGCGAGGGTAGCGATCAATTGTATGGTGAATGGCTCCATCGCTCCGGTGACTAACGCGCCATTGCTGATGAAAATCAGGATAACGGGGGCCAACAATCCGCAGGCTGCCAGCACTGTTGTGCGTACCCAGGGCAGCAAATTGCTCTCCAGGGCAGCAAAGGGGACCAGCCAGAGAATCATCCAGGGGTGAAAGCCGAGCGCGGCCAGGACGAAGAACCAGAAGGTGACTTCGTACCCGGCGGTGATGAGCGCGGCAGGAGCTATGCTCTTATCGCTTGACGGCGGGAGGGTAGTCCGTCGCGCGAGGCGGAAGAGCATGACCAGATACCAGATTCCAAAGCAACCGGCTGCCAACGCTTTGACAATCATATCGGCGAAAAGCTCGTCATAGAAAGGCTGTAAGAAACCATAGAGCATGGCTGGTAGGGAAGTGGCATAATGGTTGGCAGGCTGAAGGAGGCTGCCAAGGGCATCCGAGCCGCCAAAGGGCAGCAAGGCTGCACTCAACAGCGCCACAGCGAGGGCGGCGCTGCCAGGCAGGGTGATTGCCCGGCGCGCCTGCGGGGAACTGCGCCAGAGAGTGACGACGAACAGCGGCAGGAAGATGAGCGTGAGGCTATTGATCAGGGCAGCCAGGGCGAGCGCGGGTAGGGTAAGCCAGCGTGGGCCGACGATGAGTGCGTAGAAAGCAAGCAGCACGAAGAACAGCAGGATGCTGTCGTTGTGACCGTTGCCAGCCGTTTCTAACAGCAGGAGCGGATTCCAGCCTACGAGCAGCAACGCCTGCCAGCGGCGATGCGGTGCACTTCTGGAGGCGATCAGCCAGATGAGTCTGAGACAGCCCAGGGCAAACAGGATGGGCATCATTTTTTCCAGCAGCGCCAGCGCCAGCAGGTTGTTGCCCGCCAGCAGCGCAGGCCCGGAGCCGAGGAAGACCCAGAGCGGGCCGTAAGGCGAGGGAAGGTTCTGGGCATCGTCGTAGGTGGTGAATGGGTCGTCTGAGAAGTTGGAAGCTGGAATGATCAAGGGGTTGGCGTGATGGACGGTCAGCACCCGTACCTGAATCGCCTGATTGATGCTGTCAAGTGAGGTAATCGGATAGAGATGCGCGAGTATGAGCATCGCCAGAATGGGGAAGATGACAATCATTTGCGCCGCTCGCTCAGAGAGACCCGTGGTGGAACTGGCCGCGCGGCGTATCATCCAGCAGGCGCTGAGGTAAAAGGCGATCAGCAGGAGCATGAAGAGGCCAAACAGGGTAGCAACTCCTGGCGCATAATGGCTCAGCGAGCCGATGTCGGCCAGCGGGAAGCGAATGTCCTTTTCCAGAGGATAGCTGAGGGTGAGAAGCAAAAAGATGCCCAGTGAGCCTGTGCCACAAAAGGCGAGCATGAGCGTGCGCAGGCGCCCGCGACTCTGGCTCATGCTCGGATTCTGAAAAAACTGCCCCATGACTCTCTGATTGCTGAAATTGCTTGCTTCTAGTATGCGCTGCAAGGCGCTGCTTCCGCAAGAAAGACATACGCTGCTCTGGTACAAAAACCTTGCTCAGCCTAGCGCAAAGAACTTGCTCTGTCAATGAATACCAACGCCAGAGCCGCAGGCAGATAGCCCAGGGGGAGCCAGCCTTTTTTGACTTTGTTTATCTGGCAATGTTACAATTTCTGAAGGATGAGCCATAGGGCGCACTGTTAATGCCATGCGCGCCTGGGTGGGAAATGGGTCTGCTTTCTGATTTTGAGTACTGGCATCCGCTTGCAGGATGCGGCTATCACGGAGGTTCTGTATGAGTTCCCCAAGCCTTGCCGAGACGCCGACGTTGAAGGTTGGCGATCTGGCTCCAGATTTTACGCTGACGAGCGCCAGTGGTGAAAAAGTGACCCTGAGCGATTTTCGTGGCAAAAAGAATGTGGTGCTGGCGTTCTTCCCGTTTGCTTTCAGCGGTACCTGCTCGGCGCAGATGCCTTCGTATGAAGCGGAGTTAGCGCGCTTTAACAGCTACGATACCCAGGTGATTGGCGTGAGTGCCGATGCCCGCCACGCGCTGAATGCCTGGGCGAAGCAGTACCAGATGACCTATCCCCTGCTCTCGGATTTCTACCCGCATGCTGCCGTTGCCCAGCAGTACGGAGTAATGCACGAGTTTGGCATGGCAGAGCGAGCACTTTTTGTGGTTGACAAAGAGGGCAAGATTCGCTGGATTCATGTTCATCGCCCCATCGTTGAAGCGCCAGACAACGAAGAGCTTTTTGACGTGCTGCGTAAGCTCTAATTAGTGAGCAGCAGATCAGGAGCGGACAGCATATCTGTCCGCTCGTTGTTTTCAGGTGATCCGTTATGGCAATGTCGCGCCGCTGTATTCCCTATACTCCACGCAGGCTTGAGTTAAGCGCCAGCACCTTTGCTCTGGTCAGCACAGCAGGTATCCATTTGCGCAGCCAGGAGCCATATAAACTTGAAGGCGATAATACCTGGCGCGAGCTACCTGGCGATGTGGAAAGTGGCGATCTCATGGTCACACATGAGCATTACGATCACCGCCACGCCGACCAGGACATCAACTGCGTCTTTCCGATTGATCGCCTGCGCGAACTGGCTGCCGAGGGTGTGATTAAAGGGATCAGTAACCGGCACCTGGGCTTTATGGGGTATAGCCAGCTACTCAAAGACCTCTACGAGCGCGCCGCGCCAGAGATGGCCCGTCTCATCGAGCGTTCCTCGGCTGATGCGGTCTTGCTCACCGCTGGCTGACCGCTCTGCCATCGCACGGTCGTAGCGATTCAACGTGAGTTAGAGATGCTCGCTATTCCAACGGTTCTCATCACCCTTGTGCCGGAAGCTTCGAGGCAGATGGGGCCACCGCGCGCCATCCATCCGGTGGGCTTTACGTTGGGAGATTGTACGGGCGGGCCGTTCCAAAAAGACCTTCAGCGCAAGGTGGTGCTGGATGCGCTCAGACGCTGGGAGGCACGAATCGAGGCTGGCATTATCTGGGACATCGCCTATCCAGAATATGCGCGCGATCCAGCCATTGAAGGCACCGGGGAGATTGTGCGGGAGTAGTGCTGCGCCGTTTTGAAAGAGCGGTTTAAACTTCACGGCGCTTCCTTCTGACGCATGAATGCCGGTGTTTCCACGCTTGCCCTTGGTGAGGCCTTTCGCCCCGTTGTCTATGCTTGACTGATTTTTGGGCATGTGCTAGTTTATGCTCAACTTAGCCTGTGGATAGGCTCGCGCATGCCAACAGACGGGTTGAACCCCGTCCCTCCACTAGATTCCGTCCTAAGAAACAGGCGAGGTGGCTTGTCCTTGTGGGGTCTTATACCAAATCCTGTTAAATAGCAGTGCTATCATGCGAGTTGCGGCCACCAATGGAAGGCGGTGAGGCCACAGATACGCTCAGGGTTTGCCTGAAGCGTCAAGCAGCGGCTGGCTTGGGTCTCGTGCAGGTCGTCC
>DATBHW010000078.1 GCA_036557285.1 Ktedonobacterales bacterium | reverse complement strand
GGTGGCTTCGCTGGCGGAAAGCCGCACCGGACCGAGCGGAGCGCCGCCGTCCCGGCGGCTGAACGCCTCACCGGCGACCAGGGCTGCCCGTTCAGCGTTTCCACGTGCCAGCGTTTGGCCGCCGGGACGGCGGCGCTACACCTGCGGCCTTCGCGCATCCTGCCAGCAAAACAACACAGCAGAGAAAATTCGGGATGACTCATGTTGCGTCTCAGGGTGGAGGTGGTGGTCTGCTCTCCGCTGCTCCCGAAGCCTTTTTAGCGCCGGAACCAATCCCATTGGGAATGGGCGTTGGGGTCGCGGCTATCAGCGCCGCCCAGATAAGCGGCGATGTCGAACAGGATCAAGAGGGCAAGGATAATGAAAAAGATGTCCATGACGTGTCTCCTTTGATGCCAGCCTGCGGGCCGACATCAGCTTGCTTCTCGGATTGATGCGAGAGAGGCGTTTTCGCCAGGGGCGCGCGCATCTTCCTGTACCGCGCCATGTTCACCCAGCGTCGAAAGAACGGTGGTGGTCATCGTGGACTGCACACCCGGAATCTCGTAAATCTGGTCAAGCAGGACTTCAATGTCTTGCGGGGTAGCCGCCCGAATCTTGAGGAGCAGGCACCATTCGCCAGCGACGCGATGGCACTCTTCGACGAAGGCGGCAGGGTTTGCCAGGGTCATGATGGCTTTGCCTGCTTCGCGGCTCATGCGCGCGGCTTTCACCTGGGTAAAGGCGATCAGCGGCAGGTTGAGCGCGCGCCAGTCAAGCACAGCCGTATATCCTCGAATGACTCCTTCTTCCTCCAGACGCCGGATGCGCTCATGGACGGCTGGTCGTGAGAGATGGACCTCCCGGGCAAGCTGTTCCTGGCTCAAGCGGCCATTGGCGTGGAGGAGACGCATAATGTCTCGATCAATCTCGTCCAAGGATGAGTCCTCTTTTCTGTATTTTTCAGCATTTTCTTTACTATCTGTAAGTAATTATACGGTAATAGAAGCAAATTGTCAATGATTTTCAGAAAATATGACGATCCGTCGGTTTCAAGCGTGCGGAGCGCCTGCGTGAGCAAGGCGCTCCGACGAAACGTAGGCAGGGGGGCGTTGGTTTTGGGGGGAGCGCCGCCGTCCCTGGCGGCGCGGCTGTTGGGAGAGGGCAAACAGGGTATTTTAGAGCGAGCGGCTGGCCGCCAGGGACGGCGGCGGTACACGCGGCCACCCAGCCCCGCTGATTCGCCGCCAGGGATAGCGGCGGTACACGCAAGAAGCCGCCTGGAAGGCGGCGCTGCAAGTGGCGCTCGATGTTATAGCGTTGGCTGCCAGATTTGTACGGTGGAGTCCCCGCCGCATGAGGCGATCTCTTTGCCATCGGGCGACCACGCTATGCGGAAGACAATATCGGTGTGGCCCTGATAGATCAGCAGCAGATGCCCACTGGCCGCATCCCAGATTTGTACCGTCTTATCATCACCACCGGAGGCGATGCGCGCGCCATCAGGGGACCAGGCCAGCGCGTAAGCCTGGCCCTGATGCCCTGGATAGGTCAGGAGGGTCTGGCCGGTGGCGGCGTCCCAGACTTTCACCGAGTTGTTCGCCTCTACGGGGGGATAGTGACCGGCTGCCGCTGTGCTGGAGACGATCCGTTTGCCATCGGGCGACCAGGCGACTTCCCAGACAGGGGCCATGTGGTCCGCGTAAGTCAGCAGATGCGCGCCGGTTTTGGCGTTCCAGACCTGGACGGTGCCATCATGGCTGGCGGAAGCGATCTTCGTTCCATCAGGCGACCAGGCAATCCGTTCTACTCCATCGCTATGCCCCGTGTAGGTAAGCAGTGCTTTCCCGGTGGCGGCATTCCAGACCTTTACCGTCTTGTCCTCGCTTCCTGATGCCAGTTCCTTGCTGTCGGGGGACCAGGCAAGGCCGCTGACGAAGCTGGTCTGGCCTTTATAAGTTGCCAGGAGATGGCCGGTGGCGGGATCAAGGATCGTTATAGCGCCGCTGAATCCGGCTCCGGCGATCTTCTTGCCATCAGGCGACCAGGCGACGGCAAAGACAAAGCGGTCCACCGACATTTTCCACTGCTGCTTGCCGGTCTGGGCATCCCAGACCTGGACGGTACCGTCATCGCTGCCGGAGACGATTTGCTTGCCATCAGGGGACCAGGCTATGCTGAGGACAGCGGCGGAATGCCCACTGTACCTGACCAGCGCCTTGGCAAGCGTAGGGGCAGCAGGGGTCGGTGTCAGTGTCGGCGTGCTGTTCTGACCAGCAGGAGTAGACCCGCAAGCCGCCAGCATTGGCAGCAGGCAGAGACAGAGAAGCCCCAGAGGCCATCGGGGCAGGTGTCTGGAGAACATGATATAACTTCCTCGCCTTCTGGTTGCAACGGCAAAAAAATGGCGTACCGGGGCAAGCATAGCAGAGGGAAAGGGGCGCGTCATTCGCCAAAAGACGTATTTTGGGCGGCGGTCTGATCAGGCAAGTTGAGGAGTCTGATCCTGGCAAGGGCGGCGGTGCGGCTGTGAACATCGAGCTTGGCATAGATGTGTTCCAGGTGCTTTTTGACTGTTGCCGGGGTAATGACCAGCCGCCGGGCAATCTCCTGGTTCGAGAGACCCACAGCTACCAGTTGCAGCACTTCGCGCTCGCGCTCGCTGATTGGCTCGTGGAGTTCGGTGGGGGCTGCATCGCTCGCCAGCGGAGCCAGATTTGCTGGCGCGGGGCTGAGCAGTTCGGGCGCGGGTCCGGCCAGGAGTTGCTCAAACAAGCGGCTGTAGTTGTACGCGCGCGGCGTCTCCATCTGGCAGGCCAGGTCGCGCAGGCGCAGGGAAGCGGCGCGGGTGTCGGCAAACTGGCCCTGGTGATAGGTAAAAAGCCCCTGGTCAATGAGCAGGGCGGCGACGGTATAGTGGTCGCTGAAGACCTGCGCGAGCGCGAGGGCTGTTTCGGTGTGCGCTTGCGAGCGGGCGTAGTCTCCCTGCGCCCGCGCCAGTTCGGCCTGTGTCGCCAGCATGAGGAGCTGCCGGGAAGGGACAGGGGGCGCGCCTGCCGCCTGGAGCGCGAGGCTGCGCAGCGCGCTGCTGAGGTCGTCATAGGCGTTGTCCAGGTCGTTCACGAGGCGGGCATAGAAGCCTCTGACAAAGCGAGCGACGGCGAATCTGTCGGGGTCGTCGCTCTGGCAAGCAGACTGAATGGTTGCCCTGAAGCGTGGGGGTGTCAGATACTGGTCCAGCATGTTCGTAAGATAGGCGTCAGCGATATAAGCAAAGCTGGCGAGCGGTTCCCAGAGGGCCGGAACAGCGGGAGGAATCTCGGCCAGGGCCAGGCTGCTGTTCCAGAGTCGCCAGCCCTCCTGATATTTGCCGCGCGCGAAGAGCAGACCGCTGAGGCGATTGGAGAAAGCGACGAGATGCGCGCGGTCCTCGGTGCGGCGGCTGGCTTCGATGCCCAGGCGTAGGATATATTCGGCCTCGGCAAGATTGGCGAGGCGGCCAGCGGGCAGGGCCAGGCCAGCGACCAGATATACAACGGCGGGATAGGCTTCGCGCCGCCATGCCTGGGTCAGCGCCGCAGAGAGAAACGCCCATTCCTGTTCTAGCTGCAACACATCGTCCCGATAGTGTTCCACATAGGCCAGGGCATACGCCTGTACATCGCGCTGAGGAATGCGCGCCAGGTCCGGTATCAACAATTCCAGCCGACTCAGTTCACTGGCGCTGTATACAAGATCGGGCTGATCGCAGGCGCCGCGCGGAAGCGCCAGTGCTTGAGATTGGGGAGCGGCGCGTTTCGTCATACTGGCTCCTTGTCCTGGATCAGCCGGTTTCTCTCTATGTTCCTGTCTTATATACGGCGCTTGCTTCGATAAGTTCACCAGGGATAGGAAGATGGCACGCGACGTGATGCGTATTTTCTGGAGGGTAATAATTGAATCTTGATTTTGTTGCATAGTATCCTCTTTTATGATATGCTATGCCAATGAAGCTGAGCGACTACGCAAAACAGGTCGGCGTGACCTATAAGACCGCCTGGAAATGGTGGCAGGCCGGGCAACTGGATGCCTACCAGTTGCCCACTGGCACGGTCATTGTGCGCGAACCCCGTCTCGCTCCGTCCGGCGTGGCACTCTATGCCCGCGTTTCGTCTGCGGACCAGAAGGCGGATGCCACCCGTCAGATGGAGCGCCTACGGGGGTACGCAGCAGCGCGCGGCTATCAGGTGACAGCGGAAGTGACCGAGATTGCTTCTGGCCTCAACGATGACCGCCCCAAGCTGAAGAAGTTACTCACCAGTCCCAAGATTGGCGTGCTCGTGGTGGAGCATCGAGACCGACTCACGCGCTTTGGCTACAGCTACATTGCCACGCTGCTTGGAGCAGCAGGGCCGTCGGGTAGAAGCCATCTCTCCGAGTGATACCGGCGCTGATCTGGTAGACGACTTCGTGGCGGTGATTACCAGCATGGCCGCCCGCATCTATGGTCGACGGAATAGCAAACGCCGCGCCGAGCGCATCAAAGCCTGCATTGAGCAGGCCATGCAAAGCGAGGATGCCTGATGTTGGTGCCCCGCGCCTACAAGACCGAACTTGCCTTGACAAACTTGCAAGTGACTGCCTGCAAACAGCACGCGGGGGCAGCGCGATTTAGCTATAACTGGGGCTTGGCGCGGCGGCAAGAAGAGTATAAAGCCACCAAGAGATCGCTGAATGCTATCGACTTGCACAAAGAACTGAACACGCTCAAGAAGACGGAGTACCCCTGGCTCTACGCAACCAGCAAATGCGCGCCCCAGGAAGCCCTGCGGAACCTGGACAGCGCCTTCAGTCACTTCTTTCGCCGGTGCCAGTTGAAGAAAACAGGCCGACTGCGCGGCAAGGTCGGCTATCCACGCCCAAAGAGCAAGAAGCGCGGGCTGGGCAGCTTCCGGCTCACCGGCTCGATTGTCATCTTCCCCAAAGCCATCCAACTGCCACGCCTGGGACGGCTGCGCTTGAAAGAAAAGGACTATTTGCCCACGTCGGGCGTGAAGATTTTGTCTGCAACGGTCTCTGAGCAGGCGGGGCATTGGTACGTTTCGGTGCAGGTGGAGCAAGAGCAGACCGTACCAGCGAACGCTGGCCCTGTTGTCGGCGTTGACTTGGGTATCAAGTCGCTTGCTACGCTCTCTGATGGAACGATGATTCCCAATCCCAGACACCTCAAACGCCGCCTGAAGAAGCTCAAACGCTTCCATCGGGCGGTATCTCGCAAGGTGAAAGGCTCCAAGAATCGCCGCAAGGCCGCTAATCGTCTGGCGAAGTTGTATCGGAACGTTGCCAACCAGCGCCAGAACACGCTGCATCACCTCACCACTCATCTTGCGAAAACCAAGCAAGTGATCGTGATTGAGGACTTGAACGTCTCTGGCATGCTGAAAAATCACTATCTGGCGCAGTCGATAGCCGATGTGGGCTTCTACGAGTTCAAGCGGCAACTGTTGTACAAGGCAGCGTGGTACGGGAGTATCGTGCTACTCGCCAGCCGTTGGGAGCCATCTTCCAAGACGTGTAGTGGCTGCGGGTGGGTAGATGAAACCTTAACGCTGGCAGATCGGACCTTTCATTGCCAGGCATGTGGCCTGGTGTTAGACCGCGACCTCAATGCCGCGATCAATTTAGCAAAGCTGGCCGGTAGTTTGTCGGACAGCCTAAACGCCTGTGGAGAGGAACGCTCTGGCACGCCTCGGAAGTCGCGTGTGAAACTGCCCTCGAAACGCGGGCCACGTGCCCGAAAGAAGCAGGAACAAGAGTCGTCTTATGCTTCGGCATAAAACGCCAGATTCTTGAGAACGGTTGCCAATCAGCCTAGCCTTTTTTGCTATGATGATAGACAGCCCGGCCTATCTTGTATATACTGCGATCAGGCAAGTCAACAAAAGGAGGTAATCAGGATGGCAGGAGAACCCAGGCCGCCTGGCCGCTCCCGTCCCACGAGTGGAGCGTCGGGCGATGACTCTGATATGACGTTGGCGGGTGTTGATCCCACGGCAGCCCCGATCACGGCGAATACGCCGCTGCCGCCGGTGAATCTGGCGTCTCAGGCGGGCGGAGGGGGCGCCGCGCCACAACCTCCGCCGGGATTGTGGCCCCCATCCACCGATCAGTCGGCTTTGCCGCCGCTCCCACCCAGCAGTTATCCGTCGCAGGCGGCCAACGCTGAAGCGCCTGGCAAGGGCGCGTCGGATTCAGGCGTTACGTCGGGCTGGGCAGCCCGCACGACGTTTGTGCTGATGCTTACGTCGGCTATTCTGCTGGCAGCGATGGCAATCGCCTATACCACCGCCACGAAGAAGGATGGGCTGCTGATCTGGGTGGTCGTCATCATTGTTGTGGTGAATATCGTCTATCCGCTGATCGTATTCAGTATCGCCCGGCCCGGATCGGCGGGACCGATGCGTCTGCCGTTTATGCCCCCCAGGCGCGGCCCGTAACAGCACATCGGCCTGAATCCTGTTTACAGCGCCGCCTTCCAGATGGCAAATCGCCTGGAGTCTGGAAGGCGGCGCTGTAAGCACAACGCCTCAAGAGGGTTGAGAACAGGCGCGCTTATTGCGGCGATACGGCGCTGCTGATCGCTGGGAACAGCGCGATGAAGAAGCCGCAGCAGGCGAGCAGGAGCAGCCCTAAAAAGGGAAGCAGCGCGGTTGCCGAGGCTTTGCCGCCCGTGAGCCGGTGAGCGCCCATCATGGCAAAGACGGTCAGCACGATCCCATAGATTTCAAGGGCAATGACAACCAGCGGAGGTAAGATGCCCAGGGGCACATAGTCCAGAGCGATGCTGATAATTCCTATCGGCACATAGATCAGCAAGATAGCATAGCTCTGAGTTAGAAAGCTGCCCTGGCCGCCAAAGGCTCTGGCAAGGCCAAAGGCAATGCCCTGATAAATGAAGAAACCCAGCGGCACTAAGAACAATAAACCAGGGCCGGTCACGAAGGAGATAAGATCAAGCTCCGCTCTCACGACGTTGGTGACATCCACGCCACTGGCGGTGGTGGCGCGTATATCCTGCGCCGTGAGCGGATAGAGCGTGAGATGGAGCCAGCCCAGCAGCCCAGCAAGGAGCGTATAGCCGATCAGTTGCACGAGCAGGATGTTCCATTTTGCTTTGCCCGCTTCTTCGGCAAACGAGCGGGCGCCGGGTTTGCGCAGGATTTTCCAGTACTGGAGGGGCAACTGCGCGACAGCGTCCATCAGCGGCAGCGGCGGGAGCGGCGTGCCGTAGTGGGGGGCTTGGGACGCGCCATAGAGGTACTGGGGATCGGTAAAAGTCGGATAGGGGTTCCCAGAGGCGGGTGGGGAGTTCCCGTTTCCGTAGGGACTATATTCGTAGTATGGCTCTGGCTGCTGCGCTTCTGCGATTGGGCCAGATAGCTGCTGGCCCGAATCTGCCTGCTGCGTGGGCGGCTGCGATTGGTCTGGACCAGGCTGCTGAGTCGGGTCGGAACTCATCTCAATACATCTCCTTCCCTGGACCACGTTCGCTCCTCTGAGCAACGCGGCATCAGGCGCTTCTTCTATCATAGCACATGCGCCCTCTGTCCACTCATCCCACATCCACATGAAGCGGAGCGTTTCCCCTGTAGCGCCGCCTTCCAGGCGGCCACCGCTGCGCCCTGGCGAGCATTCGCCCTCCAGGCCAGCGGACCAGCAGGCCAACGCTGGCCGCCAAGATGGCGGCGCTACAAGTCAAGTAACACGTCTCGCTTGCCAACACCGCAGATTTGGTAGAACCTCCACATGAAGCGGGGCGTTTTCCCTGTAGCGCCGCCTCCCTTCGGGAAGGGCCGCTTGCCTCGGCTATGCCTCGTCGAGCGAGAGGTCCTCGCTCCCGTTGGTCGCTCGCGCGTCCCTTCCAGGCGGCCAGCGACGAGCTGCCTGGAAGGCGGCGCTACAAGTAACACGCTTTGCCTGCGAGCAGGTCAATGCGACAGCCCGTTGATGATGCTGAAGATGAAGACAAAGTAGAGCGCGACGAGGATGAAGACGAGCAGCGTCCAGAAGGCGACGGGGATCAGGACGACAGCGGTTGCTTTGCCACCGCTGAGGCGATGCACCGGCATGAGCGCAAAGACTTGCAGCACATAGGCGTAGATGCCTGCGAAACCTCCAATGGAGCCAACGAACGGGATCAGGCTCAAGAGGCTGGTGATAATTCCGATGGGTACTTGAAAGAGCAGGGTGGTATAGGCTTGCGCCATAAAGCTGCCCTGGCCGCCAAAGGCTTTGGCAAGCAGGTAGGTGAAGCCTTGCCCCAGGAAGAAGCCGCCCAATGAGCTTGCAAAGACAACAATCCCAATGACCGGGGCAGGCAAGAGGAAAAATCCGATGTCAGCGCCGGGGTTGGGTTCGCCTGGCCGGGTGAGCAGGGAATTCAGCCATACGTTGAAGAGACCAGCGATAATGATCCAGGCCAGCGAAGCCAGAACGGCGCTTATAGCCGCGATGCCGAGAACCTGCGCCCAGACGACATCCCAGCGCGCTTTGCCCATTTCCTCGGCAAACGTCGCGGCCCCTGGTTTGCTGAGGACGCGCCAGTATTGTTTCGGCAGTTGTTTGATGGCTTCCCACAGGGAGAGCGGCGCTGTGCCTGCGCCTGCTAGGGCATAAGCCATCTGAGGTCTGCTCGACGGGCCGTAGGGGCCATAGTTAGGAGGGGGCATCTGTGGGCCGGTAGCCGGGCCGTATGGGCTGTATTCGAAGTATGGTCCTTGCCCCCCGGTTGGCTCCTGAAGTGGTTCCCAGGACATGGTGGTCCTCCTTGCCTTGTGTGCTGAGGAGTAATTCGCTCAGCCAGTGCTATCATAGCACATGCTGCCAGTAAGGCAAGCCCGGCTCACCCGCTCCTGGGGGCGGCTGGTTCCGGTTCCGGTTCTGGTTCTGGCGCTTCAGTGGATGGCTTTTGGAATTGGTCTGGATGCGAATCGCGCCATTCGGCCCAGGCGGAAACGAGGATCGCCTGAAGCAGACCAACGACGGGCGCGGCAAAGACCGCGCCCCAGATGCCGAAGAGTTCGGTTCCGGCGACCAGGGCCAGTATGGCGACAATCGGGTGCAGCCCCAGGACGTGGCCCGTCACTCGTGGGCCAATCACGTCGCCTTCAAGGACATGAACGACGATGAAATAGGCGAGGACCAGCAGAGCAATGACATAGCCTCTGGTTGCCAGCGCGATGAGGACGCAGATAGCGCCGGAGATGATGGTACCGAGAATGGGGACGAATTCGAGGATGAAGGCCAGGATGCCCAGCAGCAGCGCGTAGGGAACCTGGAAGGCGGCCATGCCCGCGCCGACCAGCACGCCAATGAAGCCAGACATGAAAATCTGTCCACGAATATAGCCGCCCACGGTGCGCCGCAGCGTGTTGAGGAAGAAGAGCATGCGCGTGCGGTAGTGGTGAGGCGGGGCTATACTCAACCAGCGGAACAGCCTTGGCCCGTCCAGCACCAGATAGACGCTGAGAATGAAGACCAGGATGGCGTTAATAATTCCATTTGCCAGGCCGGTGAGGATGGGTACCGCGCTGTTGACGATCTGTCCGGCGCTGCTTTCCAGCCAGCCAAGTATCTGCTCGCGCGTGGCGTTGATTTGTTCGTCGGTGATGCCGAGCGGGCGAAGGAGTTGGGCGATGGGGGATGGATGGCCGGGTGTGCTGGGCTTTACCAGGTCAGGCACTTCTTTGCCGAAGGCGACGAGCTGGCCGATGGCGGTGCTGAAGATCATATATCCCAGGCCACTGATCACGCCCAGCGCCAGCAGATAGATGATGGCGACAGCCAGGGGGCGGGGCATCCAACGTTTGAGCAGCGTAACTGCCGGGAGGAGCGCGTAAGCGAGCAGCGCGGCAATTGCAAAGAGCAGCACCGCGTTGATGAAACGTCCTATCAACCAGAAGAAAGCAAAAATGACGAGTACCCAGACCAGGATGGCGATGCCCACATCGCGCGCGCGAATCCAGCGATCCACTGTCGCCCTCGCTTCCTCGCTATTCCACCTGTTCCATGAGGTATCGCTCATGGTATGCGCTTCCCCTGAGTTGCAAAGGCTGTGCCAGCCATCTTGTAGCAATCAATCAGGCAGGTATATAGGAATTTTGGGCTGACTTTTGCGTGATTCTGGCCTGGGGGCGCCCTTCACGCGCTATACTTGACTTGTGCTTGCGAGGCATTGAAAGACCGGCAGGAATCCTACACAGAGAGTTTGTATGGCTGATCATCAGACCCAACCACCCAATAAGCGTCCTCTCAGGCCGCATCGTCTTATTCCAGCGCCAGGAGCAGTGCCACCAGAAGGGCTGTCTATGGATGCTGTGGGGCAGGCGGTAGAAAGCTGGTATACGACCGCTGGCGAAGCGTGGTCCGCTGACCTGGAGAAAGGTGGGACACCGCTGGCCGAGCAAGCCTGGCTTTTCATCGAGAAAGCCGCGCTGACGCTGGATGGTTTGCCCGCTGTGTTGAAGAGGATAGGCGCTCCTGAAGAGGCGCTCCAGGTGTTGGAGTTGATAGGCTCGCTCTTGCTGGCGCTTCCCGATCAAATGGCCTCTGGTCTGGAAAGCAGCGTGGCGCGGGTGGATTGGATGTTTTCCAGGCTGCTGAACGCGCCTGGGCAGCCGGGGTTGATTGAGCAGACGATAGAGTTTCTGGACGAGCCAGGCGCGAGCGGCGAGACGAACGAGGCCCAGGCCGATTACAGCGCCGAAATTGAGGTGCTGCGCGGGTTGCATCGTGATCTGGTGACGGTGCAGCAGGTGTGGGATGAATTGATTGAAGCTACCTTTCCTGTCGTGCCGATGCCTCCACTGGCGGGCGAAAAGAAAGGGAGCGCGGGCAGAACTTCGCCGGGCGCGCTGCCTGGCAAACCGGCGTCAGGCGCTCCGGCCCCGCTGCCGGAAGGGTTGAAGATTGCTCCATCGGCTTCCAGCAGGGGAACGGAGAGTGCTTCCCGGCTTCGTGCTGCTGGCAAGCCATACCGGCGGCTGGCGATGCTGATGGCCTTGCTGCTGCTGGCGCTGGCTTTTATGGGGGTGTTTCTCGCGCAGGCCAGGGGCGGGTCAACCGTCAACCCCGACAGCGCCGCGTTATCGGCTAATGGGCACACGCCGGTAGTTGCGACGCCCACCCCGACGACAAAAGCCCAGCCTACCCCAACCACCCCCGCGCCGACACCTACCCCGAAGCCACCGACGCCTACCCCGAAGCCGCCGACACCTACCCCGAAGCCGCCTCCGCTGCCGGACGGTTCTATCTGCCCCGACAACGCGGCGTTCTGTGTTTCGACGCTTCAGCTTCAGGTTCCCTGCGAGGGACAGGGCAGTGTCACGTTCCAGCTATTCGGCGTCAAGACGAGCCAGCAAAACTGGCAGGCGATCTCGATGCCAAGCGGTTCGCTGGTGACGCTTAGCCCCACGCATGGCTCGCTGAAAGTCGGCCAGGCTATGACGATCCAGGTCCAGGCCAACACGCGGAGGCAGAACCGCAGCGGCGTTATTATGATCTTTGGCCCTTTCGGCACTTCGCCGATTACCCTGGACGTGCTGGTGTGCGCTGATTAGCCCTGCATATACGCTGGTGGGCGGCTGGCCGCCTGGAAGGCGGCGCTGCAAGTTGCTGTCTTGGGAGGAAGCGTATGGATGCTGAAAACGAGGTGGCGCCATCCCCCAGGAGCGGCCTCATCTTCTGGCAGACGGCTGAGAGTCGGCGGATTCTCTGGCTGCGCTATGGTGTGCTGCTCCTGCTGGTGATCTTTCTGGCCGCGCTTTCCAGCTTCTTCAGTGGCCCGCATGGGCCTGATGCCCCGGCGCAGGCGCTGGGCATTGCCAGCTTTCTGGTTGTTTTCATGTGCGGCTGGATGCTGCTGGTGGATGTCCTGTTTCGGATTCCCTCGCGTACCGCGCCTTTTGTACGTGGCTATCTGATCGCCTTTGGCCTGACGGCCCTGCTGGCGCTGACCTTCTGCTTTGTGGCGCTGCTGCTCGATCAAGCGATTACGCCTACCGGCCATTTCTTCGCGCTGCAAGGCGTGTTTGCGATTCTGCTGACGCTGGGTGTCGCGCCGATTACCCTGAGCATTCTGCATCACGAGCCGTTCACCTATTATTGGCATACGCTGCGGCGCGGCGACGACGACTGGGCTATTATTGAAGCCGATATGCGCCGCGTCCTCACCCGGCATCCTGCGGCGCTGCGGCCAGGGCTGCTGCTGGTGGAGGCGCTGCTGCATCAGGGCCAGCGAGACGATGCCAGGAGTTTGCTGGCGTATCTTATCAATACACACCCGCGCGCGTGGGGTGTCTGGGCCGCGCTGGGCGCGATGGCGCTGGAAGATGAACAGTGGGAGCGCGCGGGGGGCGCGCTGCAACGCGCGCGCCGCCTCGCGCCACTGACGGCACAAGGCGGCTTGCGGATGTGCCTTGGCCTGGCCCTGCTGGGGGCTGGTCGGCTCGATAAGGGCTGCTGGGAGCTTGAGCAGGCGCGGCGTCGGCCACTCCCGCCACACCTGCGCCACTTTACCTGGTATATGCTGATGGGTATCGGGCAGGTCCAGAAAGACCCTGGACTGATGCTGCACGCCCGCGAGACTGTCAGGGGACGCCCCAAAGATGCGCGGGCGTTTCTGGAATGGTATGCTACCCTAGACCGCTCTCATTTAGCCACGCTGGGCGAAGACCTCTACGGGGCTGCCGATTGGACCCGCCATCTGCTGGGCATTCGCCAGGTGATTTAGCCGTTCTCTTTCTTGCTGCGCTCCTTCATTTTCTGTTCGCGGTAGTAGGAGTGGGGGCGGGGACGATGTTCTTCTTCTTCAATCTCTGCGCGTTCCTCGCGTGGGCGGTCCTCATAGTCGCTCATCAATTCTTGCAGGTCATTATAGATATTGTAGTTATCAATGACTTCGCGTTGGCGCAGCATATGGCGCAGCATCTGAATCTGTGGCACATTCAACGGGCTATCGCGGTCCGGTTCGGCGCGTTTGACGAGCTTATCAACCATGCTAATCGAATCTTCATGCGCGCCCAGGTGTTCGAGCCGGTCACGAATCACCAGCAGTTGCTCGTAGGCATTCATGGCTTCTGCGCTCCTTTCAGTGATACCATCAGAACGAAGAGAGAAGAGTGTCAATGATTCCACCTTACATCAGCATATCACACTCCTTCTAATTATAGGGCTTTTGCGCCTGCGGAGGCATCCCTCGCTGGTGTTTTGTTCCACCAAACAGGGGGTGTTGGCAAGCGAGGCATGGTACTTGTAGCGCCGCCTTCCAGGCGGCTCGTCGCTGGCCGCCTGGAAGGCGGCGCTACAAGTGGCGTCCCCCGATAGGTAGTGGAACCCTGGTGTTTTGTTCTAAAGCTGGGTACAATGATGGGAGCAAAACCGGCTTGTGGGGAAATAGATCAGGGAGCAATTCATGACGGTTGAGAGCAACCCAACCTCGGCAACTAAAGAACTTATTCGCTTTTTGCAAGAAAGCTGGCGGCGGGAGAAAGAGAGCGAGCGGATCTATCGGGAACTGGCCTTGCGTGAGCGGGACCAGGGGCGGCAAAACGTGCTGGAGCGGCTGGCCGAAACCGAAGGACGCCACGCGGCGCGTTGGGCGGAAAAGCTGAGCGAGCTTGGCGCGCCGCTTCCAGAGATGCGCCGGGGCCGTCTGCAAGCGTTCCGCGACTGGTTGAATCGGCAGGTGGGGACGGATGCGACGCTGCGCCGGATGGAGGCGGAGGAGGATCGGGTGACAGCGCGCTACGAGGCGCAGGCCCGCGCGCTGGATGATGAGACGGCGACGCATCTGCTGCGCCAGATGCAGCGCGAGGAAGAGAGCCACAGCTATATCATCCGCCAGATGGTCAAGCCAGCGGGGCCGCAGAGCCGCCTGGATATTCTGCTGCACCGCGAAAGCTGGCACAAGCGCGGCGGGGGCTGGCTGGGCCAGGCGATTTACGGCGCGAACGATGGGCTGGGCGCGGTCTTTGGCATTGTCAGCGGTGTGGCAGGCTATACCGGCGGGAGCAGTGCTGTGCTGATCGCGGGGCTGGCGGGTATGCTGGCAAGCGCGCTTTCGATGGGGTCGGGCGCGTATCTGGCAGCCAAGAGCCAGCGCGAGGTCTACGAGGCTGAGATCAGCCGCGAGCAGCGCGAGATTGAGGCTGACCCTGAAGAGGAGCGCGAGGAACTCTCGCTTTTCTATCAGTTGAAGGGCTTCAGCGAGGAAGAGGCGGAGCTGCTGGCGAGCCGCCTTTCTGAACGCCCGGAGCAGTTCCTGCGCACGCTGGCGCATGAGGAACTGGGGCTTTCCGAGGAGACCTTCCCGAATCCTGCGCTGGAGGCGCTTTCGGCTACTCTATCAACGGCGCTGGGCGCGTTTATCCCTATCGTCCCTTTCTTCTTCTTCAGCGGCTATTTCGCTATTGGCCTTGCGGCGATTGTGAGTCTGGTGGCGCACTTTGCTGTCGGCGCGGCCAAGACGCTGGTGACGGGGCGCTCGTGGGTCTACAGCGGTACGGAGATGACGGTGGTTGGAGCGATTGAGGCGGTGATTACCTTCGGATTGGGTTTGCTGTTCCGGGTTGGGTAGCCTTGCCCGCTCTCCTCGATAGGTGTCTTGCAGGTTCACAGGGAGCGCCACCCCCCCCCACCGTTGGCCGCCAGGGACGGCGGCGGTACAGGCGGCCATTTGCCTGTACCGCCAGCCTCCGTGCTGGCGCGGGTGGGTGTGGGTGTGGCATTACAGGGGAGTTGAGGGGCTGCTCGTCTGCACATGGGCAATCACATCGAACCACTGGCTGAGCGCGCAGGAGCCAGACAGGTCTTCGCCGCCGAGGCCATAGTTGAGGAAGGTCGCCGGTCCGCTGGCCCAGGCGCCTGCCGGACCGGGCGGGATGGCGCGCAGGTCAAGCAGATAGAGGGGCAGATCAGCCTGCCCAAGTGTGTAATTGTAGGTATCCGGCTTCGGAGGTGAGATGTGCTGGGCGAAGGTTTGGGGGTAATGATAGATTCTATACGCGCCCTGGTAGAGCGTGGCGCCAATCGTGAGGTAGCTGCTTTGATAGCGGGCGCGCAGCTCGCCGCCCATATTCCTGCCGTCCGTGGTGGGATAGGAGGTATCGTTGGCGATATGGAGATCGTGCGCCCAGACGATCATTTTCGGCGTGCTGCCCGCGCCGTGATCGTGAAACCAGGCCACGTTTTCGGCCATGAAGGTATCGCGCTGGTAGTAGCGGGCGAGCGCTTCATCCTGGGCAGCGGAATTGAGGTAGGTCGTGAACTGCGCAATAATGCGGGCGTTCTGGAGCGCGAACTCAAAGTCCTGGGGCGAGGACTGCCGCACATCTTCAGGCTTTCGCGCTTGCAAGAGATCGTAGACCTGCTGGGCCTGGTCCTGGTACTGCTGTTTGACCGACGCCTCCAACTGCTCGTAGGTGGGATAGGGATTAGGTAAGCTGTCGGCGATGATGGGGGCGTACAGGTTCTGGACCTGCGTGGCCTGCTGGGGGTCAACCTTTTGCATGTACTGCTCAACGGCGTCGAAATCGCTTTGACGAACCGCCTGGATGTCCATCCCCAGGAAGTGGATTTTGGTGGCATGCGCGAGATCGGCGTTGTAGGCCCGCATCCATTCCAGCAAGCCCCGATATTCCTGTGTCTGCCACGAGCCGAACAGGTTCGCCTGCATCACAGCGCCGATATTGCCCGGCCCGCCGTTGATGTAGGCATCAATGCGTTGTGAGGTTCCCCAGTTGTTCTCCATGATGAAGGTCGTGAAGCTCATATGGGAGATCAGAAACTCCGCCAGGCGCGCCTTGAGATCAAAGAATTCGTGGGTTCCATGTGTCTCCTCGCCCAGACCGACGATGCTGGCCTGACCCACCAACTGCTCAAGCGGCGCCAGATCGCTGTCTGACCCGCCTGGAGCGACGGTCCGCAGGGGGATGGCATGCTGCTGTATCCAGCGGACCACCGGGTCAGAACTCAGAGAGTTCTGGCGCGCAGGCTGCGCCGACGAGCAGGCTGCGAGAGCGAGGGCGCTGAGGCAGAAGAACATCAGGACCACATGCCGAGAGCTTGCCCTGGAACCAGGCATGACCACCTCCTTGTTGCAACCCGCCATACGTGAAGTACCCTGGCGCTAAAGCGAGGGGCTTCTATGCGGCCCTAAGAATGCCTCACACAACCGACGGGTGGCCCCACCCCTGCTGCCTGGAAGGACGGCGCTACACCCCCGCCCCTGCTCGTGCGGAGGGTGTGTGAGGCGCTCTTAATACTATAGCTTATTGCAATGAAGCGTATCAAGGTGGAAGGCTGGCGATGTCTCTACTCACGCGCAGATGAAAAGCGCAGGCGAAGCGTGTTCCTGGTCGCGCCGCCTTCCAGACGGCTAGCGACTAGCCGTCTGGAAGGCGGCG
>DATBHW010000077.1 GCA_036557285.1 Ktedonobacterales bacterium | reverse complement strand
GGGCAGCCCTGGTCGCCGGTGAGGCGTTCAGCCGCCGGGACGGCGGCGCTCCGCTCGGTCCGGTGCGGCTTTCCGCCAGCGAAGCCACCAGCCAGGAGCATTGACCAAGACGGTCTAGAAAATTCGGGATGACCCATGTTGTCTCTTCGCGCTGCCAACACTGTTTAGAGCGCGTCTCGAATCTTCTCAAAGATATTGCGCTCGTTTTGCTGCGCTTCGATCTCGGCAAACTCTTTCAGCAATTCCTGCTGGCGCTTGGTCAGGTTGCGCGGCGTCACCAGCTTGACAATCACATGCTGATCGCCGCGCGCCGAACTATGCACCACCGGCACGCCCATCCCTTTCAGACGGAAGCTGCTGCCGCTCTGCGTTCCAGAGGGAATCTTGATCGTCGTCTTGCCTTCCAGCGTATCCACCGATACTTCCGCGCCCAGCGCCGCCTGAGTGAAGCTCAGGGGCAGCTCATAGATCACGTCGTTGCCTTGCCGCTTGAAGACCGGATGCGGCTTGACCGTCAGGCTGACATAGAGATTGCCTGGCGTGCCGCCGCGCGTGCTGACCTCGCCTTCGCCGGTCACACGCACGTTAATGCCATCATCCACGCCCGCCGGAATATTGACCACCACGCGGCGATTGGTGCGCACGCGCCCCTGGCCCCGGCAGGTCGTGCAGGGCGTCGTAATCACCTTGCCCTCGCCCCGGCAGCGGTCACAGACCATCACATTGACAAACTGCCCGAAGATTGATTGCTGCACCCGCCGAATCTCACCTGTACCCTGGCAGGCGGAACACCGCTGCGTCTGCGTGCCAGGCTGCGCGCCGCTGCCCCGGCAGGCGGAGCAGTTCTCCCAGCGGGGAACTTCGATCTCCTTCTGGCAGCCAAAAACGGCGTCCTCAAAGCTAATTGTCAGTTCATAACGAATATCCTGGCCGCGCTGGCCGCTGGCCCGGCGCGTCTGAGAGGTAGCGGCGCCACCAAAAACTTGCTCGAAAAACTCAGCGAAGCTGGCGCCAAAGCCGAAGTTGCCAAAGTCGCCATTTGCGCCGATGCCCGCCCCAACGCCCGCATGCCCGAAGCGGTCATACACCTGGCGCTTCTCCGGGTCGCTGAGGATTTCATACGCCTCGTTAATCTCCTTGAAGCGCGTCTCGGCCCCTTTTTCCTTGTTCCTGTCCGGGTGAAACTGAAAGGCCAGCTTGCGAAACGCTTTTTTAATGTCGTCTTCGCTCGCGCCTTTTGCCACACCGAGTACTTCATAATAGTCGCGTTTGACGGCCATTGGCAATCCTCTTCATCTCAGAAAAAGCGCCCTGCACCCTGAAGACAGGCGCCCCTTCCTGCTGGAATCATTATTCCACCGCTCGCGCACATGAACACTTGCTCCACCTGCTAGCTTGCCTCCGCTGGCGAGACTTGCCTGACACTATATCATACCTGCCCGCCAAGTTTACCAAAGAGGGATTTATGGGCTACTCATATCAGCGGCGTCCGTTGCCTGCCTGGCAGGCGACGGACGCCGCGCTTACCTAAACTTCCTTGAACTCACCCTCAACCGTATTGTCATCGCCAGGGCCAGAAGAGGAGGGGCCGCTAGCCTCAGATGGCCCTTCCTCGCTAAATCCCGCGCCGCCAGGGCCGCCGCCAGCCGTCGCGCCAGCCTGGCTGTAGATTTTCTCGCTGATCTTATAGAACGACTGCTGCAACGCCTCGCGGGCGCTCTTGATGCGCGACACATCGTCGGTAGCCAGCGCGCTGCGCACGTCCGAAATCTTGCTCTCCACCTCGCCGCGCTCCTCCGGCGAAATCTTATCGCCCAGGTCGCGCAGCGTCTTCTCCGCGTTATACGCCTCGCTATCGGCCTGGTTGCGCACCTCCACCTCTTCGCGGCGCGCCTTGTCCTCCTGCGCGTGCGACTCGGCGTCGCGCACCATCCGGTCCACTTCATCCTTGGAAAGACCGCTCGACGCTTGAATGGTGATGCGCTGCTCGCGGCCCGTACCCTTGTCCTTGGCGTGGACGCTCACAATGCCGTTGGCGTCAATGTCGAACGCCACCTCAATCTGCGGGATGCCGCGCGGAGCAGGCGGAATGCCATCCAGAATGAACCGGCCCAGCGAGCGGTTGTCCTTCGCCAGTTCGCGCTCGCCCTGCAAGACATTGATCTCCACGCTGTTCTGGTTATCGCTGGCCGTCGAAAACACCTGGCTCTTCTGCGTCGGGATCGTCGTGTTGCGCTCGATCAGCCGCGTGAACACGCCGCCCAGCGTCTCGATGCCCAGCGAAAGCGGCGTCACGTCCAGCAGCAGCACGTCGCGGACCTCGCCCGTCAGTACGCCCGCCTGGATCGCCGCGCCCACCGCCACGACCTCATCGGGGTTCACGCCCTTGTGCGGCTCTTTATCGAAGACCCGCTTCACCAGGTTCTGCACCATCGGCATGCGCGTCTGGCCGCCCACCAGCACGACCTCATCAATCTGGCTGGAGCGTACACCCGCGTCGCTCAACGCCTGGATCACCGGCTGGCGGCTCTTTTCCACCAGGTCTTCCACCAACTGCTCCAGCTTGGAGCGCGTCAGCGTCATGGTCAGGTGCTTGGGGCCGCTCTGGTCGGCGGTGATGAAGGGCAGATTGATCTCCGTCTGCATCGCGCTGGAGAGTTCTTTCTTCGCCTTCTCTGCCGCTTCCTTCAGGCGCTGGAGGGCCATGCGGTCCTGGCGCAGATCAATGCCCTGCTCCTTGCGGAACTCATCGGCCAGCCAGTTGATGACGCGCTGGTCCAGATCGTCGCCGCCCAGGTGGGTGTCGCCGTTGGTGGACTTCACCTCGAAGACGCCCTCGCCCAGTTCCAGCACCGAAATATCAAACGTGCCGCCGCCCAGGTCATAGACAGCGATACGCTCGTCCTTCTTCTTATCGAGGCCATACGCCAGGCTGGCTGCCGTTGGCTCGTTGATGATGCGCAGCACTTCCAGCCCGGCGATGCGCCCGGAGTCCTTGGTGGCATTGCGCTGGCTGTCGTTAAAATACGCCGGAACGGTGATGACCGCCTGCGTCACACGCTCGCCCAGGTATGCCTCGGCGTCGGCCTTGAGCTTCTGCAAGATCATGGCGCTGATCTCTGGCGGGCTGTACCTCTTGCCCATCACCTCCACCCAGGCGTCGCCGTTGTCGGCCCGCACCACCTTAAAGGGCATGTTCTGCTTGTCGCGGTTCACTTCCGGGTCATCATATTTGCGGCCCATGAAGCGTTTGATCGAATAGATCGTGTTCTCCGAGTTCGTAATCGCCTGGCGCTTGGCAACCTCGCCCACCAGCCGCTCGCCGCTCTTCGTGAAGGCGACCACAGATGGCGTCGTGCGCGCGCCTTCAGCGTTAGGAATGACGACCGGCTCGCCGCCTTCCATTACCGCCACGCACGAATTCGTCGTACCCAGATCAATACCAATGACTTTTCCCACGTTTGTCCTCCTCTGGTGAGGGCCGCTGCCCGAAACATTCAAGGCCAGAAGCGGCTCCTCAGTCAGACATTATCTGAATTGATAGACTAGCTCGGTTTGTCGGCGATTTTAACCGCCTGCGCTCTCTGTTTGCTGGGCTTCGCCAGATGGCTCCCCCTGGCTGGCTGCTCCGGCGCTCTTTGGCTTTGCCACGCGCACCAGCGCCGGACGCAGCACGCGGTCATGGATACGATAGCCTCGCTGATATTCGGCAGTGATCGCGCCGTCGGGATAGGCATCCGTCTCTTCGTGCGCCACCGCTTCGTGAATAGCCGGATCGAAGGACTGGCCTGGCTTTGTCTCAACGGGCGTCACCCCATACAGGCGCACCAGGCCGTCAAGATGGGCATACGTCAGCGCCACCCCCTGCACCCAGGAAAACTCGCGCAGTTCCACCGGCAAGGTATCGAAAGCGCGATGAAAGTTATCTTGCATCTTCAGCAGTTCCAGGAACAGCGGGGCCAGGCCATATTTTCGTTCCTGTTCGCGTTCCTGTTCAGCGCGTCGCTTGTAGTTTGCCAGATCGGCCTGGGCGCGCTGCCAGCGGTTCATATAATCCGTAGCTTTCTCGCGCTCGCGCTCCAGTTCAGCGGCCAGATCAGGCGCCGCCTCTTGTTTCGCCTGCTCCGCAGGAGCGGCTGACTCGCGCGTCTCTGCCGCCTCTTGCTGCGGCTCAGCTTCTTGTTCTTCCAGCGTCATTGCTGCAACTCCGCCAGTAAATCATTCATCACTTCGGTCATATAACGGACCACCGCAATAGCCCGACTGTATTGCATACGGGTAGGGCCAACAATCCCCAGCAAACCGCCCACCTGGCCCTCCCGTCCATAACGCGAAACCACCACGCTCACATCCTTCATCGCCTCAAACTCGCTCTCGCCGCCGATAATCACCTGCACCCCTCCGGCTGGCACTTGCGAAGCCAGCGCGGGCAAAAGGCGATTCTGTTCTAATACCTCTACGACTTTCTTGATACGCTGGTTGCGTTCATGCTCCGGCCCCAGCGTCGTGAACTCAGGCTGATCCAGCATCTGAAGAATGCCGTCGTGATAAAACGTCTCGGCAGTATACTCCCCATACTGGCCCAGCATCCGACTCATCGCATTGACCACGATCTGCTCGTTCGCATCCAGGTCCAAGCCCCCGGCCCGCCGTTCCAGGTCCGCCGAGTTCATATCCACAAACAGCCGGTTCAGGCGCTGCGCGCTCTGGCTCAGTTCCTCCTGCGTGGCTGGCATCTCCAGCAGCAGCCGCTCTTGCTTCACCGCGCCATCCTGCAAGACAACGACCAATAAGATCACCACGTCTTGCAGCGACAGCGCCTCAAAATGCTTCAAGCGCCCCTGCGCCGCGCGCGGCGGCGTCACCACCGCTGCGCTCTGCAAGGCCCGCGACAGCACCGAAGCCGTCAGCCGCACCCATTCATCCAGTTGATGCTGGACCTGATAAAACTGATGGCGAATCTGCCGCTGTTCATCAAGCGAAAGCGCGGATTCAACCATCAAATGCTCGACAAAGTAGCGGTAGCCTAAATCAGTGGGGATACGCCCGGCGGACGTATGCGGTTGAAAAAGCAGGCCCTCCTCTTCCAGGCTCGCCATCTCATTGCGAATCGTTGCGGCTCCCCAGGGCAGCCCGTACTGGCGCTGAAGCCCCTCGGAAGCCACTGGCGTAGCGGTACGAATATATTCTTCCACCAACGAGCGGAGAATCGCTTCTTTGCGCGGCGTCAATTGTTTGCCCATCTGGCGCTCCACCTCGCCCGGAGCAGCCTGGCAGACGACCCATCAGACTGCTTTCACCCATAGCATAGGAGTGCTAGCACTCTCATATCGAGACTGCTAGCACTCCGAAGTATAGCATTGCTATCCCGCCCTTGTCAAGGGCAGCGCGGCAAAACAGACAAATGTCCTGGTTGCTCCCCTCCCGCTTGACAAGCGCCAGCCAACCGGCTACAATCCCAGGTGAGCAGTAAAGCAAGAGACCCTATCCATGTCTCGCTGCTGCGCAGCCGCGCACAGCCTGACGCCTGGAAAGGATGACACGATGCAGGCAGCATCAAACGCCCGCCAGAAACCCGGTCGCAAAGAGAAGGCCGCGCAGGCCGTCGCTGCGGACGACACCTTGCGGGCAACACAAGTGCTGGGCCGCAAAGTCATTGACAGCAGTAACGCGCTGATCCTTGGCTATGTGGACGAAATCTATTTTAGTTTCGAGACGCGCCAGATGGTTGCGCTGCGGGTGCGCGCCTATTTCAAGGCGCGCCTGCTGGCGCTGCTGAAAGGCCACAAGAGCCGCTGGGTCGTACCCATGCAGATCGTGCATAAAATTGGCGCGTATGCCGTCGTCATTGACCGCGAGCAGGCCGGAATTCCGGTTGACCCCGCCAGGCCCACCGAGGCCGAAAAAAAATGGCGTTCGCAGCAGAAGCCGCCCCCCACCTCCGCCAGCCTTCACGGGCTGGTCGGGCGGCAGGTCGTCAGCGATGAAGGGGAGTTGCTGGGCAAGCTCAACGATGTCTTGCTCAGCGACGACAACCCGCTGATGCGCGGCTTCGAGATCAACACCGGCAGCGGCTTGATGAACCTGCTGGGCGTGGGAGACCACACGCAGCACCTCAGCGCCCGCGCTCGCGCGCTGGGCGATGTCTTGCTCGTACCTGCCCGCAGCCGACTGGTCCTCACCTCACCTTCTATCCCCGCTGTGCAGATACGGCCTGCCGCGCCGGAGCCTCTGCCTGCCACCCCGGAACCTCCCGAAAACCCAACCCCCGACTGGCTCTGCTAAGCGCGGCTGCTCCCAGCCATCAGAAGACTTCACACAGCCTCAACATCACCGCCCTCAAGCTCATGATTATGCTATAATGAGCAGGAGGCCGGGATAACGTGAGGAGGCATGACATCCTGCCCCCCGGCAAGTGGTTGAGGAAAGGATTTTTGATGTCCACAGGAAGCCCTGGCGAGCAGTATGGCTCGACTCTGGTATTAACCCTCGTCACCGGTCAGATGGTCACACTCAACACCACCCATACCCGCATCGGCGCCCGCTGGCTTTCAGAAGCAGAGGGCCTGGAGACGCTTGAATGGATACTCAGCGCCGGGAACGGCCAGCGCCCCGAAGCGGGATCGGGCTGCATCGTCGAAGTTGACGACGCCGGGCATCCCCTGCGCTTTTTTCCCGCGCATGCCATCGTCGTCGCCCGCATCGATCCCTCCTATCCCCTGAGTCAAGAACCCTAATCCCCTCAAAAGGGATGGGCTTGTGGTGGTGTCTGCCTAGCCAGCAGAACAACCACAAGGGTAACTTCGAGACTAGCTTACCCAAGGTCCAGCAATGGGCCGCTTGAAGGGGACTGAACCATCTGGGCGTGGCAGCCCACAGGACGTGCGGGACGCTTCCCTCATCTCGCTCCTCTCCGGTGGTCAGTAGCGAAGGGACACTACACACTCCGAAAGGAGCCTTACTGGATGTTCGTATCTGTGGTAGACCAAGACCGGCAGCCCTTGATGCCCACGACCCCTGCACGGGCGCGGCGGTGGGTGAAGCAAGGGAAAGCGACCCCGTTTTGGAAGGGCGGGGTCTGGTGCGTGCGGCTCAACCAAGAGCCGTCCAGGCGAGAGAGACAACCTCTTGCAGTAGGCATCGATCCTGGCAGCAAGAAAGAGGCGCTGGTGGTCAAATACGAGACGCTCTGGGCCTGAAGAAAAGTCAGCAGAAACTGGCGGAGACGTTTAGCGCCCATTGCGTAGATGCGTGGGCGTTGGCCTGGGCGGTCGTTGGTGGACAGCAAGCACCAGAGCAGACCCGTCTGCTCTGTGTGACGCCCTTGCAGTGGCACCGGCGCCAGTTACATCGCTTACAGCCAGAGCCGGGAGGCAAACGCAAGCCCTATGGAGGGACGCGGAGTCTGGGCTTCACGCGAGGAACGCTAGTCAAGCACCCAAAATATGGGTTGGCATATATTGGGGGTACCCTGAACGGACGGCTCAGTTTGCATGCGCTTGGAGACGGCAAACGGTTGTGCCAGAACGCACGGGGGGAAGTATGCAAGCAACGAACGATTCTGAGATGGAGAGCGCGACTCCTCCCGGTCCCCTAATCGGGAAGGGTCCCCGCCGCGCAAATAGTGATGAATAGAACCAGAGCGGGCGGCACGCCGCCGTTTTAATCCAGGGACTTTGATGCCCTTGCTATTCCCTTGTGAGCATGGTATAGTTGTCGCAGAGCGCCGATAGAGCGGTTCTCATAGCACTTCACAATTGGCGCTAGTTGTCCTACGCTGGCTGATAACCGCGTAACGGTACGTAGGCAAGGGCCGTCACAGGTCGATCCCCTGATTGCTCTCCTCCTTCGTCTCCCCGTGTGAGTTGATCGCCCGCAAAAAGTCGTTGTTTTGCGCTTTGATGCGCAAGGCCCCGGTTGGGCCGGGGCCAGAAAGAGGTTCAAGTTTCATGTCTTCCGAGTACATGTCGGACACCACAGGCAGTGACCAGACATTGCAATGCCGCGATTGTGGTCAGGATTTTGTCTTCACCGCCGGGGAGCAGTCTTTTTACGCCAGTCGTGGGTTCACCCACCCGCCGACTCGTTGCCCAGATTGCCGCGCCGCCCGCAAGGCGCAAGAGCGCGGCGGCTATGGCGGCCAGCGCGCGCCGCGCGAAATGTTCACCGCCATCTGCGCCAACTGCGGGCGCGAGGCGCAGGTGCCTTTCCAGCCCCGCGATGACCGACCCGTCTATTGCAGCGATTGCTATCAGCCACGCGCCACCAGCGGTGGCCGCAGCGGTGGGCGCAGCAATGATCGCGGCGGTCGGCGCGAACGCTGGTAGTCCTGGCTGCGCACACGTTTCTCATCGAGGACGAGCAATCCCCTTCCACCCTGGCGTGACAGGTACGCCAGGGTGGATTTTTTCATGCCTCAAGCCCCTTGACACGCCCGCCAGGTTGCCCTAAAATAGACGCCAATAACGGCGAGCTTTCATCTCCTAAAAAGACTCGCGCGGGCGGGAAGGGGTTCCAATGGCAGAGGATCGCGTAGGCCAGCAGCTTGGCAACTATCGCCTCACCCAACAGCTAGGCGAAGGCGGCTTCGCCGAAGTCTACCTGGGCGAACATATCTACCTCAAGACCCAGGCCGCCATGAAAATCCTGCATACCCGCCTGGGAAAAGATGATCTGGACGGTTTCATCAGCGAAGCGCAGACGATTGCCCGCCTGAAACACCCGCATATCGTGCGCGTGCTGGAGTTTGGTGTCGAAGGCAGCACGCCCTTTCTCGTCATGGACTACGCGCCCAACGGCACGCTGCGCCAGCGCCACCCCAAAGGAACCAGACTGGCCCCCGCGACCATCCTCTCCTACGTCAAACAGGTGGCCGAAGCCCTGAGCTACGCCCACGAGCAAAAGCTGGTGCATCGGGATGTGAAGCCAGAGAATATGCTCATCGGCGAGCGCGGCGAAGTGCTGCTCTCCGACTTTGGCATCGCCACCGTCGCGCAAAGCTCGCGCTACCAGGGGACGCAGGAAGTCGCTGGCACCGTGACCTATATGGCCCCGGAGCAGGTGCAGGGCAAGCCGCGCCCCGCCAGCGACCAATACTCGCTGGGCATCGTCATCTATGAATGGCTCAGCGGCGGGCAGCCCTTTCGCGGCTCCTTTACTGAAATCGCCACGCAGCATGTGCTGGCGCCGCCGCCGTCCCTGAGCGAGAAGCTGCCCGACATCGCGCCCGCGCTGGAAGCCGTCGTGATGACCGCCCTGGCGAAAGACCCCAAAGAACGCTTTGCCAGCATCCAGGCGTTTGTCAACGCCTTCGAGCAGGCGTGTCAGGCCGCTGCCTCTCAGGCGGTTCAGCCGCCAGCCTGGGAAACCCAGCCCATGCCGGATGCCGCAGCGCGGCCAGCCGAACCCTCCGATCCATCCTTCTTTTCGGCTCCCACGCGCATCACCCCGCCCTCATCGCCCGCTCCGACCTTCCAGACGCCCACAAAACTCGCGCCGCCTGTCGCCAGCACGCCGCCCAACGCCGCGCCGGGCGCGCCAACGTTGGCCGCCGCGACACCCCCCGGCTGGAAAGACGTGGCCGCGCCAGCGCCAGCAGACTCCGCTGAGACATTCGGCGTCCTGCTGCCCGACTCGCCAGCGCCCATTCAGCAGGCATCAGTCACGCCGCGTATCAAACGCCCCAGGCTCCGCTCCCCCAGGCGCAGAGTCATCGTGGGCAGCCTCCTGCTCGCGCTGATACTGATAGCAGCAGGGAGCGCGTGGCTGCTGATCTTTCAGCCCTTCAAGTTCAACCAGGAAGTCCACAATGGCGAGCATATCTTCAGCCTCCACGTAGGCGCGGGGTTTGATTCAGCATCGGCCAAAATCCTGGGCGAAACAGACACGTTCAAGGTGGGCGATACCGTCTATATTGCCTTCTCTACCGGGGTAGACATCTCTACCGAAAAGTTGGAGCTTGATCTCATCCACAACGGCAGCGCGGAAAAGATACCGAACCTACAGGCGCCACTGACGCAAGCAAATGTCTATTGGAGCTTCGCCCCAATTTCATCCACAACAACGCCCGGCGTCTACAAGTGGGTGGTCTACTACTTTGGAAGCGCCGATGCCAGCATCACCTTCCAGGTCGTCCCATAACTGGCCGCTTCTTGACAAAATAGAACTTACGTTCTATAATTATCTACGGCCCCCGTTTGCCGCTCACCGCGCCAGCCCTCACCTGTAACGCCGCAAGTCCTCAACAGGATGCGGCATGAACAATCCCACCACTAAAACGGACCCTCTGCTACGTTCCTTAGAACCGGAACAGGTGTCACTGCTTCCAACATGCTCTTTTCGTTTCGCTGCAACCTTGCCGTTCTGCTTGCGTAACGCGACTCTTGCTTTTCTCGTCTCTCAGGAGGGACACACCATGCAATCAACCGATCAGATCAACGCGAGCGCCGCAGTTGCTCTGGAAGAGCGCCAGCAGGACAGCGCGCTCTTTGTCGCCACCTGTCGCGCGCACCCACACAGCGCCAACCTCTACGATGCCCTGCCCCTCGACGCGGGGGATTATCAGGTTGCCTGGGCCTATCCTGCCGAGGCCGCAGGCAAAATCCCGATGAGCTTCACATACGGGCGCTGGAAAACCATCTCCCACCGCGAGCCACCAGACGATGTGGCGGCGCTTCTGCCGACTGGCGACGTGCTGGTGGTGGTACACGGCTTCAACGAAACCGCGCCAGAAGGCGTCTATACCGGCCAGAAAATATCGGCTCGCCTGGCTCCCCAAAAGCGCACCGGCAGCATCAAAGCGGCGCTCGGCGGGCATAAAGGGGCCAGCCTGCCAGGGGCGCTGCGCCTGGCTCAGAGCCTTCAGAACCGGCTTTCCACGCCAGCAGAGGCCGACGCTGAGAAGCCGCTCTACCAGCAGCTTATCGCCTTCACCTGGCCCTGCGATCATCGCGTCTGGCCCGGCTATCTGCTCGACAAAGAAGAAGTAGCGCGCTTTGCCGCCTTCTCGCTGGCAAACCTGCTGGCCGACCTGCGCGCTGCCCAGCCAGACCGCCGCATTCTGCTGGTCGGTCACAGCATGGGCTGCTTCCTCACCATCAAAGCTCTAAACATCCTCTCGGTGCTGCGCTCTGCCCAGGCAGGCAGCGGAGCCTCATCGGTGATCGTGGATCAGATGGTGTTCTATGCTCCCGATCTGAATACCGACGCGCTCCAATCCGATCCGCCGCCGCGTGGGGCCGCTGACACTGATCTGAGCGACACCCTGGTTGCCCGGCGGCGCAATGGCTATGGCTTTCAGGCGCTGGACCGCGTGGGCCGCCTGACCATCTATTATTCCTTCCACGATAACATCTTGATCTGGTCGCCTTTCGCCAACTTCTTCACGGAAGAATCCAGCGGCGGGGCCGGAAGGGCGCGCCTGGGGTGGTGCGGTCCATACAATATCAAGACCGTCCATAAAAACGTGGTGGCCGTTGATTGCTCCGCTTGCATCTATGACCACTCCGCCTACTTCATTCGCCATGAAGTGCTGAAGCATACCATCGAGACACTGGCGGGGCCGATACCCGCAGCGCCGCAGCATGCTCGTCAGGCCGCGCCGCTCCAGACGACACAAGAAGGCGCTCAGCAGGCTGCTGAGCGCCTCTGGACGTGGTACACCCCGGCGGAGATCGCCCGCGAGTGGTGGGAACGCTTCTTCCTGTATAAATCGCGCTGGGTGCGGCGGCTGGCCGTCGCGCTGGGCCTGCTCCTGACACTCGCCATCATCGCAGGCGTCATCTTCGGATTGGTGAAGCTGGTGTTCGGCGTCTAGCGGATAGTGTGCATTGGCATAATTACATAGGTATAGTCGTTCGCCCCAACCGGGCGAACGACGCCCGGCTTCTGCGCTGATTCCAGTTCCAACGCCACTTCAGGCGTATCAATTACTGCCAGCACATCCGTCAGATAGCGCACGTTGAACATGATACGCAAGCCCTTGCCGTCAACTGCCGCGTTGACCACGCTGGTATTGTCGCCCAGTTCCTCAGCCGTCGCCTGGAGCATCGCCGTCCCTGGCTCCACGCCATCGGCCCGGCCCTGTTCAATCGTCAGCGTCACAATGTTATTGCTATCCTTGGCAAACAGCGCCACCGATTTGGCCGCCGCGCGGAACTCGCCGGTATCCAGCACCGCGCGCATCTCGTGGCTCTGCGGCATGATGCGCTGATAGGCGGGGAACGCGCCATCAATCAACCGCGAGATCAGGTCCATGCCCTCCGAATGGAACAGCACCTGGCTGCGGTTGGGCGTAATCACCATCTGCACCGTGCCTTCGGCTGGCAGGATGCGCGCCAGTTCGGTCAGCGTTTTTGCCGGAATGAGAATGTCGCCGACGGGATGGCCGTTGGCGGTCAGATCAGTCGAGCGCACCGCCAGCCGATAGCTGTCCGCCGCCGCAAACGTAATCTTGTCTTCGGCCACCTGGGCCAGCACGCCGGTAAAGACGGGCCGCGCCTCATCGGTGGCAGCGGCAAAAGCCACCTGCCCGATCATCTCTTTGAGCGTGGCCGCATCCAGCAGGACCGGCGGCTCATTGCTGTCGGCGCTGGGAATCGTCGGGAACTCGCCCGCGTCCATCCCTTTCACGTTGGCCGCGTTGCGATTGCTCTTGACGCTGAGCGTATAGCCGCCCGCAGGCAGATTCATCTCCACCGTGCCCTGCGGCAAACCGCCGACAAAATCGGTGAGCAGCCGCGCCGGAACCGTCACCGAGCCTTCTTCGGCCACCTGCGCTGGCACCCAGCAGGTAATGCCAATCTCCAGATTCGTCGCGGAAAGCCGCAAACGATTCTCGTCCGTCGCTATCAAAATATTCGAGAGGACAGGTAAAGTGCTGCGCGTGGCAACGGCATGGCTCACCACCGAAAGCCCGCGACTCATATCAGATTGCTTACACGTAATTTTCACGATTGCCCCTCCCGGACCTGGGTTGTCTGTACTGATAATTTCCCTTTGCGAGTATACACGCTGCGGCATGATGAAGCAAGAAGAATGCCGCAACCTGGCATTCTTTTATAGCAGGGCAAATGCGGTAATAGAATACGTGTAGCGCCGCCTTCCAGGCGGCTCAACGGCTGGCCGCCTGCGCGGCCTGAGACGAAGACACGCTGATGGGGCGGGGGGAGCCTGCGTCGGCAGGCTTGGCGGGCAACGCCCTCCAGACGCGGGCGCGCGAGCGAGCGCAGCGAGCGAGAGGACGGGGCAACAGCCGAGGCAAGCGCCCGCCGCCGCAGGCGCGGTTTTAACCACCTGCGGGGTGGGGCGGCTTTTGTATTGGCCCTGGTCCAAACGTCCCATATCCTTGACAACGCGCGTAGCAATGGGCCAGTATATCAGCAGGCGCTCCCCGCTGGGGAGCGTGTAGCACATTTCCAGCAACCATAGGTCTGACACGGCACGCCCCAGGGTACTGCCTCAACCGCCAGCTTCACAGCACGCGCAGGCGTGGCCTTTGGCTTCTTCTAGCGCCTCGTGGCCTTCGCGGATGACGAAATAAAGCAGGCCCAGCGAGGCCAGCGCATCGGCCCACCACCAGCCAAACACCCGCGTCAGCGCCAGGCCCAGCAGCAGGACCAGTGACATATAGGCGCAGGTCACGCTGCACGCCGCGTCGGCGCGCAGGGCCGCGCTTTCGATGCGCCGGGCAACGCGCAGCTTAACCCGCCAGAGGATGGGCATGACCACTGCGGCGGCCAGCGCCAACGCCAGCCCGGCCCAGCTTTCATCGGGGTGTGCGCGCGTGAGCAGCGAGAAGGCGGCGTTGAGCAGGATATAGGCGGCCAGCGCGTAGAGCGCCAGGCCAACGATACGGCTTGCCCGTCGCTCCACACGCTCCAGTGTTTCGCCTGCCCTGCCGCCCTGCTCAGCGAGCAGCCGCCAGAGCAAGACACCGCCGCTCACCAACTCAATAACGCTGTCCAGGCCAAAGGATTCGAGCGAAGCACTGTGCGCCGCAAAACCAGCGATCAGCGCAACCAGCGCCTCGGCCAGCATCCAGAGGATAGTCACGACCTCGACGGCAATCCCCAGGCGCAGATCAGCGCGCCGCGCCAAAGATGAACCTTTGCCCTGAGCGGGAAGACTGATAGCAGGCGAGTCAGGCATGTGCGCGCCTCATCCATTTCCTCTGTTTGATCATGCCGCTGTTTCCTCGTTCTCTCGCAACTATATACCATTCCCGCTTGATGAGCAAGGAAAACCCCACTTGCAGCGCCGCCCCTCCACACCAACGCCGCGCCTGCACGGGTGGGGGCCACTTGTAGCGCCGCCTTCCAGGCGGCTCAACGCTGCGCCAGGGCGAGCGTTCGCCCTCCAGGCCAACCTATCAGCAGGCCAGTGTCTAGCCGCCTTCCGGCGGCGCTACAAGTAACACGCCTCGCTTGCCAACACCTCAGATTTGGTAGAACCCCACTTGCAGCGCCGCCGGAAGGCGGCTAACCGCCGCGCCTGCACGGGTGGGGGCCACTTGTAGCGCCGCCATCTTGGCGGCTCAACGCTGCGCCCTGGCGAGCGTTCGCCCTCCAGACCACCGGACCAGCAGGCCAGCGTTGAGCCGCCAGGAGGGACGCGCGAGCGACCAACGGGAGCGAGACTGCCGAGGCCCAGCCGAGGCAAGCGGCCCTTCCCGAAGGGGGGCGGCGCTACAAGTGGTGTTTTCCTTGCTCGCCAACACCTCATGCCTGGTGGCACTCGCTGGTTCCGGCTCAGCCATTGGCTTCCAGATCGGCGGTCGCCACGAACCACTTGCCCGCCTTGCCCTCGCCGTTCGTCTGCCCTGGCGCGCTATCGCCGCTAAAGGTGTAGAGCGGATGCCCGTTGTAGGCCACCTGCGCGCCATTCTCGCTCGTCTGAATACTGAGCGTGCCAGACAGCTCCGACGACGCCGTTGGATCGCCCGGCCCATCGAAGAGCAGCGGGGGCCAGTTGGCGATGCAAGCGCCGGTACAGGCGGTCTTATCTGGCGTATCAGGCTTGAAGTAGTAGAGGGTCAGCCCCTGCGCGTTCGTCAGAATCGTTGTTTCCTGGCCCTCAACGGTGGCCTGGGCTGTCTGAACGACGGCTGGCGCGGGCGCAGATGTTGGCGTCGGTGTCGGCGTCGGCGTCGGCGTATCCGCTGGCGTAGGTGGGCTGTCGCCAATTGCTACGGGGTCCGCCCGCTTTGGCGACTGACTTCCGAGCAATTTGCCGCCCAGCGCGATCCCGCTGATCAGCAGCACCAGCACCAGCAGGCTCCCACCAAGCAGCAAGACCTTTGGCGGGCGCTTATAGCGCGCCACGTTCGTAATGGCTGCTGGCAGCGGCGCTGGCGCTGGCGCTGGCCGCACAGGCGGGAAGGCCGGTAAAACGCCCACAGGCATGGGCGCTGGAGCCTCCAGTACCGCCGGGGCCGCTGCCCAGGCAAATACCAGTTCGATGCCACCTGCACCCCCCAGGCGCAGCGTATCGCCCTCGCTCAAGACATGGGGGGTTCCCCCGCTCAAGCGCAATCCATTCACCAACGTTCCATTGCTGCTGCCGACATCAACCACTTGATAGCGCCCATCGCCCAGCGGTTGGATTTCAGCGTGCTTACTGGAGACCTGGCTATGCGTGAAGACCAGCCGGTTCTGGCGGCTCCGCCCAATAGTCAACACGTCATGGTCAAGGTAAATAAGGCCAGAGGGGCCACGTAATGTTGCACTCATCAGTTCCTCGTTTCTGTCATAGCGCCTGCTGCAAGGCGATTCTGCTCGCAGCTTCCGTTACAGCAAGTATAGCTATGAAGAACGAGAACACTCATCGGCAAGATTACACATTTCACGGACGCAGCGCGCGGCGCGGCGCTTGCCTGGCAATGACAAGCGCCGCGCCCGAACTACAGCATTTTACCGATACCGCTAATTCTCGTCGTCGCAGCGGTTCAGATCGCAGTAGAGCGCGTTGGAGGTGCAGGCGCAGTGGCCCTTGTGGCCGCTGTGGGCCGCGCTCTCGAACTGGATCGTCGCGTGTTCAATCTGGTATTTTTGCAGCAGCATCTTCGAGATGCGGTCCAGAATGGGCGCGCTGCCGCTGGGCGGCAAATCATCAATGACCGCGTGGCACGAAAGCGCGCGCATCCCGCTGGCAATGCTCCAGACATGCAGATCATGCACGCCGCGCACGCCCTTCACACTGCGCAGATCGTTGACCAGCGTGGGGATGCGAATGCCGCGCGGCGTCGCTTCCATGAGAATGCCTATCGTCTCGCGCACCAGCCGGAAGGCGCTCACCGAGATCAAGGCAGCGATGCCCACCGACAGAATGGGGTCCACCAGTGTCCAGCCGGTCAGCAGAATAATGACGCCCGCCACGATCACGCCCACCGACGCGCCCACGTCGCCCAGCACATGCAAGAGCGCCCCACGCACGTTCAGGTTATCTTCGCCCGCGCCGCGCAGGCCAAAGGCAATGAACAGATTGACGCCAATGCCCACAACAGCGGCCAGGAACATCACCACCGGCTGCACCGGCTCTGGATGCGAGAAGCGCATCACCGCCTCGACCAGAATGACGACGGCGATCACGATCAACGTCACGGCATTGGTCAGCGCGGCCAAAATGCCGACGCGATGATAGCCGAAGGTGTTGCGCGCGTTGGCCGGACGGGACGCCTGAACGCTGGCAAACCAGGCCAGGCCCAGCGCAAACAGATCGGTGACAGTATGCCCCGCGTCGCTGAGGAGCGCCAGGCTGTTGCCGATCAGGCCGCCAGTCACCCCCACCACTAGAATCACAAAGGTGAGCAGGAAGGCCAGGCGCAGCCGTCCCTGCGCCAGCGAGGCAGTGTGATCATGATGCCCTGCCTCATGGTGGCTATGGCTATGACTTTGCGCCTGGTGACTATGTGAATGATCGTGCTGATGCGAGGGGCGCTGTGTTTCCGTCTCTCCCCTCAGCTTCCTGACAGCCATGAGCCAACCTCCCCAACCGCAGCAGTTTCAGCCACCGGCAAACGGGCGGGCGTCTGGTGGGCGGCGTGTGCCAGCGCCTGCTGAAAGAGCGTCAGCACATGGCTATCCGCCAGCCGATACAGCGCAACGCGCCCGCACTTCTCATATGTCACCAGATGGTGATCGCGCAGCACGCGCAGTTGATGCGAAATGGTGCTGGCGTCGCGTCCCAGCGCCCGCGCCAGATCAGAGACACGCAGTTCCCCCGCAGCGGCCAGCGCGTGCAGCACCGAAACACGGGTGGGATCGCCCAGCAGCGCAAAAATGCTGGCGACCTCCGATGCTGTTGAGAACGGCAAACGCCACTCCTCGGCGCGCTGCGCCAGCGGCAGCCGCCACATCCCCTGCGCATCCGACGCCGAACGTGCCTGCGCGTTTCCCATATGGGCTGACATCCCTTCTATCCTCCAGCCGGATAATACCTGCATGATGATGCAGTAATGCTTTGCGCATAGTATACCATAGAAAATCGCAAGCGTCCATCCGCTTGTTCGTGTCGGTTCTAGCAAAAATGAGGTGTTGGCAAGCGAGGCATGGTACTGGTAGCGCCGCCATCTTGGCGGCTCAACGTTGGCCTGCTGGTAGGTTGGCCTGGAGGGCGAACGCTCGCCAGGGCGAATCGTTGGCCGCCTGGAAAGGACGCGCGAGCGACCAACGGGAGCGAGAGGACGGGGCAACAGCAGCGGCCCGCGACCGAGCGCAGCGAGGGAGAATGCGGGAACCCGGTTCCCGCAAGGGCCGCTCCCCACAGGGGGAGGCAAGCAGCCCAGGCCGCAGGCCCGGTTCCCGCAAGGGCCGCTCCCCAAAGGGGCGGTCAAGCGGCTCTGGCGAAGCCCTTCCCGAAGGGAGGCGGCGCTCCCAGTGACCCCCGATAATTGGTGGAACGGTCCGTGTCTCTGGCACCTATTATGCAGGCACATTCATTCGCAAAGAGCGTTCCGAGACAGGCACATGGTATTAGCACCTGGCATTATAAGGAGGAAATCCGATGATGCAGCAGACCTCTCCAGTGGCCGCCAGCGGCTCGTTCACGCTCGGTGGCGATCTCAAGGTGAATCGCCTGGGTTTTGGCACGATGCGCCTTACCGGAAAAGGCATATGGGGGCCGCCAGCAGACAAACAAGAGGCGCTGGCAGTGCTGCGCCGGGCTGTCGAATCAGGCGTCAACTTTATAGATACAGCAGACTCCTATGGCCCTGGGATAAGCGAAGAGTTGATTGCCGAGGCGCTCTATCCCTATCCTGCCGAATTGGTGATTGCCACAAAGGGGGGCTTTCAGCGCCCAGGGCCGGGGCAATGGGTACCCGATGGCAGACCCGAACATCTACGCGAGGCAATCGAAGGGAGCCTGAAGCGCCTGCGTCTGAAGCGCATCGAGGTCTATTTCCTGCACACGCCAGACCCAAAAGTTCCGCTTGAACTATCGGTGGGAGAACTGGAGCGTTTGCGCGAGGCCGGGAAAATCCATCACATCGGGCTGTCCAACGTGAGCAAAAGTCAGTTCACGCGCGCCCGACAGATAGCCCCGATTGCCGCCATCCAGAACCAGTACAATCTGCTTGATCGCACCTCCGAAGAGGTCGTGGAGGTGTGCGAGCGGGCCGGATTGGCGTTCATCCCCTGGTTCCCCCTGGCAGCCGGGCAACTGGCCCATCCTGGCGGGGCGCTGGACCAGATCGCCAGAGCGCGCCACGCGGCCACCAGCCAGATTGCGCTTGCCTGGCTCCTCAAGCGTTCGGGCGCTATGCTGCCCATCCCTGGCACGTCCAAAGTGAGCCACCTGCAAGAACTGGTGGCTGCCGCCGAAATCCAACTCAGCGAAAGCGAGTTTCAGACACTGGCCGCGCTCCGCCCCTAGCTGGCGCTGAAAGCAGAAGCCTAAAGCTTGGCGTCAACATCACGCGGATCAAAAGCCGACTCCAGACCGCCGCCGATGAAGCAGCAGGCCAGCACCAGGACCACGATGGCAAGCATCGGCCAGATTATTTCATAGCCAAACGCCTGGAGATAGGGCGCATACTGCGCAATCATCAAGCCCAGGCCCGACCCCGGCGGCTGCACGCCCAGGCCCAGGAAGCTCAGCGCGCCGTCGGCACCCAGGTTCCCCGCCAGATTCAGGCTGGTAGCCACGATAATCAAGCTGCCCAGATTCGGCAGAATATGGCGCATGATAATCTTCAGGCTGCTCGCTCCACTGGCGCGCGCCGCTTCGATGAACTCTTGCTCTTTGAGCTGCAACGTCCTGCCGCGAACAAAGCGGGCCATCTGCGGCCAGATGAGGAACCCCAGGACCAGACAGGCCAGGAACACGCGCCCATAGGGGCCAAAATCAAAGCCAAAAAGAACCATACTATCGAACTGCGGCCCGAAGATCGCCACGACCAGAATAGCAAGAAGCAGCCCCGGAAAGGCAAACATCAAATCGGTAAAACGCGCCAGCACAGTATCAATGATGCCGCCAAAATATCCGGCCAGCACGCCAAAGAACACGCCAAACAGCACATCCTGAATCTCAATCGCAATAACGACGAGCAAGGACACCTGCCAGCCCCTCAGCAAGCGCGCCAGAATATCCTGCCCGTTATCATCAGTCCCCAGCCAGTGCTGCGCGCTGGGGTATTGCTTGAGCCGATTGGCGTCTAAATATTCCGCGCTGTGATACTGCGTAGAAGGGTGCATGAGCACATAGCCCGGCACCACCTCCTCGCGCAGCGGCTGCCCGATGTGCTGATAGATCGGCGGTAAGACGATACTGATGAATAAAATCGCCAGCAGGATATAGAGCGAAACCATCGCGGGCTTGTCGCGCCGGAAGCGACGCAGCGACGCCTGGAACGGCGAAACCGGTGGCGCTGTCTTTTCGCCTTCTTCTAGCTCGGCAGGCGCTTCCAGCGCCCCCTCCACCATCTCAACCGACGCTGCCACGTTCTCGACTGGCAAATCAAAGTGTTTTCCAGACTCCATGCGTGTATCCTCCTGGCCGCCAGGCAAACGAGCGAAGAAGATCAACGGGAGAAAACCCCTGACTACATTATACACGCACCCTTGTTGCAATTTCACGGCGCTCATAGCCAGTTACGCCACCTATCGGGGGCGCCACTTGTAGCGCCGCCATCCTGGCGGCCAACGCTGCGCCAGCGCGAGCGTTCGCCCTCCAGGCTAACGTACCAGCAGGCCAGTTTCTAGCCACCTGGAAGGCGGCGCATCTGCGCTCTCAGCCATCCGTCAGGAGATCCAACCAGGGATGCTGGGGATGCGCCTGGAGCAGCGCCTCGCTGAGCCAGGTGCGCCGTTCTCGATGTAACACGGACAGGGTTTGCCGGAAGTCCGCTTCATCCTTTTGGCGCAGTCCCTTGGCTTTGTAAAGCAATTGGATCTCGGGAGCGAGATAGGGGATGC